>DYNA01000076.1 GCA_020721325.1 Paludibacter propionicigenes | reverse complement strand
GCAGATGATTTATAAAAAACGATAATAGAATATAAGCGATTGCATTCACTAAAAACACAAATTTTCAATCACAAATCTGGCACTTTTTGCAGTCCGATTTTTTGTTTTATACAAAATATTTCTCTCAAAATGGTCGCTTTTCAAATATTTTTTTTATTTTTGTAAAAAAAGAATAAAAAATACTTATTTTTGCAAAAATAAACATAAAAAAAATATGGGTTTTCAAGGAATGTTTCGTTTACCGAAAAATAGAAAGTTCGGTTTTACCCCACGCTATTACGATGCGGCAAGGGAAGATTTAGAATATAGAATAGCTCGTGCCAAGCAAGATGTTAAAAATGAGCAAAATACAGACTATGTACCTCTCAGAGGTGGAGAATTGCGGCGTGCAAGTAGAGTTTTAAATTCCGATAGAAGAACAAGCAATTTGCGAACTTTACTTATTTTGGGCATTTTGTTGCTAATAGCTTATTGGTTGTTTTATAGTTAATATTTCAACCTATTTAGTTATCATAACAAAATGGATATCATTCAGTTACTGCCCGATTCGGTAGCAAATCAAATCGCTGCGGGCGAAGTTATTCAACGCCCTTCTTCAGTTATAAAAGAGTTGGTAGAAAACTCCATTGATGCCGAAGCAACCGATATTTCTATTCTTGTAAAAGATGCCGGACGCGCTCTTATTCAAGTAATTGACAATGGAAAAGGCATGTCAGAAACCGATGCCCGCATGGCTTTTGAACGTCATGCGACCTCAAAAATTACTTGCGCCGATGACCTTTTTCGGTTAAAAACAATGGGTTTCAGAGGCGAGGCTTTGGCTTCGATAGCTGCCGTAGCTTCGGTAGAACTCAAAACCCGCAATCGTGCGAGCGAATTAGGCACTCGCATAGTTATCAACGGCTCTGATTTGGAATTGCATGAAAGTATTTCTTGTGCGGCGGGAAGTAATTTTTCGGTAAAAAATTTATTTTTTAATGTTCCGGCACGAAGAAAATTTTTAAAATCAAATACTTCTGAATTTAGAAATATAATCACTGATTTTCAACGCATTGCACTGGTTTATCCTCAAATTCAATTTTCGCTTACGCACAACGAAACTTTGGTTTACAAACTGCCTGCAACAAATCTAAAGCAAAGAATTTCAGATATTTTCAAAAAAAATATTCAAAAAAATTTAATTTCCATCGAATCCGAATCTACTTTAGCAAAAATTACCGGTTTTATTGGGTTACCCGAATTTGCCCACAAAACCGGAAATCACCAGTTTTTTTTCGTCAATGGACGATTTATGAAGCATTTTAACTTTCATAAAGCGGTGCTAAACACTTACGAAAAAATTTTACAAGCCGGCACTCAACCCTCCTATTTCATTTATTTTCAGGTAGAACCATCTACTATCGATGTAAATATTCACCCTACAAAAACCGAAATAAAATTTGAAAACGAACAAATTTTGTTTCAAATTTTGCAATCAGTTGTTAGGCAATCGTTGGGAAAATTTAATGTAGTTCCTTCCATCGATTTTGATACCGAAGACAAAATAGATATTCCCTATTTGAGTAAAAACTCCGAGTTTTCGCTTCCTACGGTCGATTTTAATCCCAATTACAACCCCTTTGACACGGATTTACCTAAAAAAAAGAATTTCTTTAAAAAAGATGATTTTTTAGAAAAAGCCAACTTGGAAAATTGGGAAAATTTGTATCAAGATTTTGAAAAACAGACCATTGAAACCGATGAAAAAGATTATTTACAAACCCAAATTTTTGAAAATAAGGAAAAACTTTTCTTAAACAATGAAAATTTACAAGTTTTAAATTTGTTGCAAATCAAAAACATGTACATTCTAAGCCCTGTAAAATCGGGCTTAATGCTCATTCATCAAAAACGGGCGCATGAAAAAATTTTGTACGAACAAATTATTCAACAACTTGAAAATGAGATTAGTCACAGTCAAGGTATTTTATTTCCGGTACAATACGAATTGAGTTTTGAAGATTTAGAGCTTTTCAATGAAATAAAAGACGATTTGCAAATTATGGGCTTTGAAATAGAGTTTTTTGGCAGAAATACCATCGTTTTCAATGGTTTCCCTTCGTTTGTAGATGCCGCAAATGGAATTAAAATTTTCGAACGTTTGTTTGCCGAATATAAAAATTTTGATAAAAATATAAAAGAAAATCTACGGGAAGAATTGGCTAAAACTTTGGCAAATGTATCTTCTATGAAAATAGGTAAAACTCTAAATATGAAAGAAATGCAGGAGCTAATAGACGGACTTTTTGCTTGCCCTAACCCTAATTATTCTCCCAACGGAAAAAAAATTATTCATATTTTGAATATTGAAGAAATGGATAATTTTTTTTAATTTGTGTTTAAAACAATCCTAAAATATTTATGTAATTTTTTAATAATCAATAAAATGAAACACAAAACAATGTTTCGTTAATTTATTGAATTAAAGTTTATTCGTGCATTCTTGGGAAAAAAACAACGAACTATTTGTGAATAAAATGAAAAAACAATGGAATTTTTAAAAGAATTTTTAGACGAAAAGCATGATAAATACAATCGACCCGAATTTATTAAAGACGACCCTATTTCTGTGCCTCATTCGTTTTCGATAAAGGAAGATATAGAAATTTCGGGTTTTTTGAGCGCATCGATAGCTTGGGGCAAGCGAAGCATAATTGTACAAAATGCCCGAAAAATTACCGATTTAATGGGAAATAAACCCTACGATTTTGTAATGAACGCCACTGAAAATCAGATTGAAAAGCTTTTGGGTTTTAAACACCGCACTTTCAATGCTTTAGATTTGGTTTTTTTTATAAAATCGTTGCGAAATATTTATAAAAATCACGCAGGTTTAGAAATGGTATTTGCAAAAGGTTTTGAAAATGAGCAAAATATAAAATCCGCCATTGCGTATTTTCGCGAAGTATTTTTTTCCATAGAATATCCATTGCGCACTCAAAAACACATTTCAAATGTAAATAAAAATTCCGCCGCAAAGCGTATCAATATGTTTTTGCGCTGGATGGTGCGAAACGACAACAGGGGTGTGGATTTTGGATTGTGGAATTTGCCTGTTTCGGAATTAATGCTGCCTTTAGACTTGCATACGGGCAATTGCGGGCGAAAGCTCGAACTTCTTTTGCGCACCCAAAACGATTGGCAAGCGGTTGAAGAATTGACTTTGAATTTGAAAAAATTCGACCCTTTTGACCCTGTAAAATACGATTTTGCTTTATTTGGTTTAGGTATTGATGAAAAATTTTGTTCATTTTGATAAAATCAATGAGTTCAGTATAAAAAGTTAAAAACAAAAAATTCACGCAAAGACGCAAAGGTTTAATTCATTGAAATCTAAAATTTTATCCGTTTTTTTGTTTTTGACTTTTTATAAAACAGACCCTTTTATTTTAATTTTTATTCTACTTCTTTGCCATTTTATTTTATTTTTTTTTGAAAAAAAGAAAACATTTTGAGATTTTTTTTAGAAAACTTTAAAAACAAAAGAATTGATTATCAATATTTTCTATTTTCATCACAACAAATAGAGTATTTTAGGTACTATTTTTGTTTGAAAGTAGAAGTATATCTTAAATATTTAAAAAATACTATAAAAAAAAGATGAAACATTTCCTATTTGCAATCATAGCATTCAGTATATCAATCGTTTCCAAAGCTCAAGATTCGTTCGATATTGGTTTTTTTGGAGGAACATCATTTTACATGGGCGATGTGAGTAAAAAATTCTTTTATAGCCCTTCTACCGCAGTCGGTGGTGTTGCGCGTTTGAATTTATCCAATCGATATGCCGTTAGAGCTAATTTAACACAAGTTCGCTTTCATGGTTCGGACTTAGATTTTAGCAATAAATATCAAACAGCCCGTATGCACTCATTCGAAACGGCTGTGGTTGATGCCAATGTGCAATTAGAATTTTATTTTTTAGATTACAGCCCACACGACGACGGTTATAATTTTACACCCTACATTTCAACCGGAATAGGCGGTGGATTTTTTTCTACCAGCAATAATTTAAGCGGTTATTTTCTAAATGTCCCATTTAGTGCGGGTTTTCGATACAGAGTAGCAAAATACATAAGTGCCGGCGCACAATGGGAATTTAAAAAAACATTCAACGATTTGCTTGACGGCTTAGACCAAAATAATTTTGAACCAGGAGACCTTTTTGCCGGAAAACAAAAAAATTATTTTAGCGACAACGATTGGTATTCTTACATCGGAATTTTTATCACTTTTACTTTGTACAAACCCACCGGAACTTGCAATGCTTACGGAAAATCATACAAATACAGATAACGAATTGACTTTAAATGGTTAAAATCGGACAGTTTATTTTATCGAAGCCCAACATTTTTTTTCTGCAATTTCTAAAAAATTTCATATTTTTGCCTTTCAAAAAATTGATAGCGTAAAACAATGGTAACTTTTGTTTATAAATAATCAAAATCTACGTATTTTCATTTCAATCTGTTAAAAAACAGCTTGTTAAGGATTTGTTTATAATCCCAAATCCGCAAGACATCGTATCAATTTGTTCATAAATAACTTTTTGCAACAAATTGATACAATGATACTTAATCGGTTTTTTAAAAAAAATGCTCATCATCAAGATACGCTATCAAAGCATTTTGAGTTTCATTGGTATTGATTATCAAAAATTTCAAAGAAATGGATTTAAAAGAACAAATCAATAGTGAAAAATTGCCACAACACATTGCAATAATAATGGACGGCAATGGACGTTGGGCAAAACAAAAAGGAAATCAACGTATTTTTGGACACAAAAACGGAGTAAAAGCCGTTCGAGAAGTCACCGAAGCCGCCGCCGAAATAGGCATAAAGTTTTTAACCCTTTATGCTTTTTCTACAGAAAATTGGAATCGCCCAAAGTTTGAAATCGATGCACTGATGCAATTGCTCGTTTCGACCATACACGCCGAAACCAAAACCCTTATGAAAAACAATGTAAGGCTAATGGCAATAGGCAATAAAGAAAGTTTACCCGAACCGGTACAAAAAAATTTATACGAATCCATCGAAAAAACCTCTCAAAATACAGGTCTGACCCTTGTTTTGGCACTGAGCTACAGTTCGCGCTGGGAAATGACCAATGCCATGCAACGGATAGCCTTAGACATAGAAACCGGAAAAATAAAATCAAGCGACATCAACGAACAAATCATATCTAACTATTTAACCACCAGAGGCATTCCCGACCCCGAACTCCTCATCAGAACCAGCGGCGAATACCGAATATCAAACTTTTTACTCTGGCAAATTGCTTACAGCGAATTGTACTTTACCTCAACACTTTGGCCTGATTTTAGAAAAGATGATTTTTACAAAGCACTCATCGATTTTCAAAACCGAGAACGCCGTTTTGGAAAAACAAGCGAACAAATTAATCAAAAAAATGAGAATGAAATAAATTAATTTACATTTTCCCACTCATTTTCAATCCATTTCATTTTTTTTTGAAAAAAACATTATTCACCTTAAATCCGTGATTAAACCACTAATTCACTAATTAGTAACGAATTAATTAATAATTAGAAATGAATTTATTTCGTTTTTAAATTCGTAAATTCGTGGTAATAAAAAAAAGACTTGCGGATTTAAGGTTTATTATTGAATTGAGTAAATTATTTGTAAAAAAACAAACGGATTCCAAATTTTTTTTACATATTTTAACTTCTTTTCTATCATTTGAACACATCGAAATAAGTAAATATTTAAAAGTTTAAAACACAGTAAATTAACCGTTTAATTATTTTTTTATAAAAAAAGTGTTAAATTATATTTAACAATGAAAATTAATTTGTACGATTTATTTTTAATCATTATTTTTGCAAATGAAAAGAAAAATTGTTAGTGATTCTAACATAAAATAATCATTTTAAACAAAATAAAAAAAATGACTAAAATAAAAGTTGCAATTAACGGCTTCGGACGCATCGGAAGAAACGTTTTTAAACTTATCTTAGAAAGAGATAATATGGAAGTAGTTGGTATTAACGACCTTACTTCAAACAAAGTGTTAGCCCACCTTTTAAAATACGATTCCACACAAGGTAAATTTAAAGGCGAAGTATCTTACAACGAGCAAGGACTTTTAGTAAACGGAAAATTAGTAGCCGTAAGTGCAGAGAGAAATCCGGCAAACATTCCATGGGCGCAAACTCCCGATGTAGTAATCGAATCTACCGGCGTTTTCACTAAAAAAGAAAGCGAAAAAGGCGGATACGGCGACCACGTTAAAAACGGTGCTAAAAAAGTTATTTTGACCGTTCCGGCTAAAGACGAAATTGATAACATGATTGTTTTGGGTGTAAACGACGACCAATTGCGCCCAACCGATACTTATGTATCTAACGCCTCATGTACAACCAATTGCTTAGCTCCCGTAGCAAAAGTACTTCACGAAAACTTCGGCATTATCAGTGGTTTGATGACTACCATTCACTCTTACACCAACGACCAAGTAATTCTTGACGGTCCGCACAACGACCTTAGAAGAGCGCGTTCGGCTGCAATGTCGCAAATACCTACAACTACCGGTGCTGCTAAAGCCGTTGGTAAAGTAATTCCCGCTTTAAAAGGCAAACTTGACGGTTTGGCTGTACGTGTACCGACTCCTACCGGTTCGTTGGTTGATTTGGTTGTAAACCTTGAAAAAGAAGCCACTAAAGAACAAATCAACGCCGCTATGAAAGCCGCTGCTGAAGGCGAAATGAAAGGAATTTTGGAATATACCGAAGACCCAATCGTTTCTGTGGACGTTATTAACAATCCGCATTCTTCTATTTTCGATGCTCAAAGTACTATGGTAATTGGAAAAACCGTAAAAGTTCTTTCATGGTACGACAACGAATGGGGTTACTCTGCAAGAGTAGTAGATTTGATTGGCAAATTAACTTACTAATTTTTTAAGATTTTATACATAGAGAAAGCTGTTTTTTTTTAGAAAACAGCTTTTTTTTTAGACAAACATTTTATACTAAGTCGTTCCTATTTCATTTGTAAAAAATTTTGACCACTAATTCACTAATTATAAACGAATTATTATTTTAATTTGTGGCTACAAATCAAATCGGAGCAGTATATTACCTAAATAAAGTTCAGAAAAAAAATACTTCCTATCGATTTTTTTAAACAATTGTTCTCAAATATTTTTTTAAAACCTTGTTTATTACCAAAATTATTTTTAAATTTGCGTTATACTTACAATTTGAAGCAAGATCATAATTGATTTAATAATCTTAAAAATAAAAAATCATGGAAAAAATATTTGAAAACCAGTACGGTGTTATTTACAATTTGGAAAACGAAATAGAACATGTCATTTTTGCCATTTGGCGGGGTTATTTACTCTTCGACACTCCGGAAGCCATCAAAGTATGCCAAGTTTCGCTCGATTACATTAAAGAAGCGGGTATAAAAGTAATGATTTCAGACCATTCGGGTTTAGAAGGGGCATCGGTTGAATTTTTAGATTGGATACAAAGTTATTATTTCCCCACTGCCGTTGAAAATGGTTTGTTATCTGAAATTGTTTTGGATTCTGCCCATCTGTTGGGCAGCGTTTCACTCGATTTAATGTACGATACCAACGATATGCAAAAGCATTTAAAAAATCAAACTTTGTACACTCCAAAAATTGATACCATAGAAAATGCTAAACTTTTAGCCAATCAAATTATTCAACAGAAAAAAATAGCACATTAAATTTTTAAAATTCAAGTTTGTATAAAAATTGTATAAATGGCTAAAATCGGGTAGGTTTTAGCCGTTTACAGTTTTGTTTTTTGTTTCAATTTCTTACAAAAAAAGCATTTTTTTCAATTCATTTAGAAACTTCGCACCCATTATACTGCAAACGGTAACTTTGCCAAAATTTAAAACTTTGGCAAAGTTTTAATTACAAAGCACTTACATAAAAACAAATGCTCAAATGATAACCGTTTAAAATATATAGTGTTAGAAAGAAAACGTGCAATTATCAATAAATTAATTATTTATGCTTGTTTTGCAGAATGAATATCTCTGCAAAGCTCTACTGAAAAATCAAAAAATGAAGTTTTTCGCAGAGTTTCGCAAAGTTTACTTAAAACATTCAAATAAAAATAATGATATATTAAATTGAAATAAAGCAATTTACAAGTTTTCTTTCAAGCACTATATACTGAGATGAGTAAAAAATGTAACACAACTTAAAAACTCAAATTTATGACCGAGTTAAGTTTAATTTGAAATAAAACACGATTTAAAAAGGAGCAGTGGAATTGTTGGACGAAAACGGGTCAAAGTTATGCTGTGGAATTTGATTCATTTCTTCGTTCATTTTAGAGCCGAAAGTAACGTTTACCGGAATATCGTCGCCCGAAAGCGGAGGCAATTCCGAGTAATCTACATCGGTAAATTTGGCTTGTTCGGCAATGAATTTGAGTTGCACGTCTGTAACTTCGCCGTTTCGGTGTTTGGCAACAATAATTTCGGCTTTTCCTTTGGTCGAATTGCCTTCTTCGTCTTGCAAAATGCCAAACCGTTCGGGTCGGTGAATAAAAATCACAATATCGGCATCTTGCTCAATAGCACCCGATTCGCGAAGGTCAGAAATTTGAGGTCGCTTGTCGCCGCCGCGCATTTCCACCGAGCGGTTGAGCTGCGAAAGTGCAATGATGGGAACATTCAATTCTTTAGCCAATGCCTTGATACCCCGCGAGATAGTACTTACTTCTTGCTCACGGTTGCCGCGTATTTCGGGCGGACCCGACATCAATTGCAAATAGTCGATAATAACCATTTGAATATCGAATTGGGTTTTCAAACGCCTACATTTTGCCCGAAGTTCAAACAAGCTGATGGCAGGCGTGTCGTCAATAAAAATGGGTGCTTCCGAAAGGTCTTTGATTTTGTATTCGAGCTGTTTCCATTCGTAATCTTGCAATTTTCCGGTTTTAATTTTATCGTGCGAGAGTCCGGTTTCGCCCACAATCAAACGATTAACTATCTGAATGTTCGACATTTCGAGCGAAAACAGAGCCACCGGTTGTTTGTAATCTACCGCCATATTGCGCATCATGGAAAGCACAAAAGCCGTTTTACCCATCGAAGGGCGAGCGGCTACTACCACCATATCGCTTTTTTGCCAGCCCGAAGTAACTCGGTCGAGGCTGCTGAAACCCGAAGGCACACCGCTCAAACCGTCGCTTCTTTTTCCGGCTTCTTCAATGAGTTTGAGCGTTTTTTTAATTACGGCATCTATGGGAACGGTCTCATTTTTAATGTTTCCCGAAGCTATTTCAAACAATTCGCGCTCCGAAAAATCCAACAAATCATTCACATCTATCGAAACATCAAAAGCTCTGTTTTGAATTTCGGACGAAACGCGTATCAATTCGCGTTGAATGTATTTTTGAGCTATAATTCGGGCGTGAAATTCTATGTTGGAGGCAGAAGCTATGCGGCTGGTGAGTTGAGTTACGTAAAATGCACCGCCTACTTTTTCCAAGTCACCGCTTTTTCGCAATTCTTCGGTAACTGTCAAAATATCAACCGCTTGGTAGCTTTGCGAAAGTTTCATAATGGCTCTGTAAATCAATTGGTGCGCCTCTTTATAAAACGCATCAACCGTAAGGATTTCCATAACCGAAATTTCCGCCCCTTTTTCGAGCATCATAGCACCCAAAACGGCTTCTTCCAATTCAACGGCTTGCGGCGGCACGCGCCCCATATCTTCGTTGATTTGTTGTACTTTTTTACTTATCTGATATTTATTTTTTTGTTCCATTTTTAAAATGGTTGTATGGCTTTATAATTATGAATTATGAATCAATGTAGTTTAGTTAAGAAAATACGAAAAGCCGTCAGATGAGGACAAGCCGGTCGGACGGCAAGGACTACGGTCTGACCGGCTTGTCCGGTCTGACCGAGTCTAATGCTTAACTAAACGACATCGAATTATGAATTATTAAACTTATTGTAAATTGATAGCCAAACTTTTATAATTTTCAGTAAGGTAATAAGGTTTCTTTTAATCTGTGTTTTGTTATTCTACTAAGGTTATACAATATAAATAGATTTATTTTTGTTTTCAACCTTAGTAGAAAATAATAAATATATATCATTTAACCTTATTACCTTATTTGTTAATTTTCTGAATTTCAATTTACAACAAGTTTATTAATTATGAATTATTAATGAGTTTAGTCTAAAAAGTGATTTTTATAAGTAAAATTGTTGGCTGGCGCGGTCGCTTCGAGTAAGACCCTCCAGTTTTTTACTTACATCAATTTCACATTCGTAGTAAACTTTGCGTCTCCCACTTCTTTGCGTGAATTTTTTTGATTTTTAATTTTAAAGAATTACGCAAATATTCAACGAACTATTGAAGTATCGTATTTCAATGCAATTAAAATTTTATGAAAATCTATCTTTTTCATTTTCAATTATGTATTCACACTCTAATAGAATATGAATCAAGTAATCAATGGGCGATTTAGACATATTCCACTTCTTTTAAAATTTTGGGTACAATAATGGGGCTTAATCCATTTTTTGTAATCACTTCAACTTTTTTTCCGGAAAATAATTCGTCAAGAAAAAAACAAAATTCCATAAAATTATCAAATGTTTCTTTTTGTGGTTCAAAATCTATAAAAATATCAATATCGCTTTTTTCATTCTGTTCATTTCTTGAATATGAGCCAAAAAGTCCTATTTGAGATACCCCAAAAGCATGAATTTTTGATTTATTTTTTTCCAACGTATGGATAATATTTTGCTTATTGAGTTTCATAATGAATTAAATAATTATTATTTTTTTAATTATTAATGAGTTCTGTTTAAAAAGTGATTTTTATAAGTAAAATTGTTGGCTGGCGAGGTCGCTTCGAGCGAGACCCGCCAGCTTTTTACTTACATCAATTTCACATTCGTATAAACGGGTTTGTTTGTTTTGTAAAAAAAATTAAAATAAATAAATCCTTCTATTCTTCAAAAAAAAAAAAGAAATAAGGGACGTAGCGAGTTTTATTTTTATTACTAAACCAGTAAGGGTTTGAAAATCAACTTTACTGCCTTAGTAAAAATTTTAACAAAACAAAAATAAAACCTTACTGCCTTATGAATCGTTTGTTAAACTTTAGCAAAGCCCCTATTTATATTTTTCAAAAATGATAATTCAAAAAATTAAGAGCTAAAGTTTGCTCATGTAGCATTATTCTTTTATCCTAATTTTTTTCGTTCTATTCGCTCTCGTGCATCGTGTAAAGCAATTTGTAATTTCTCTTCTAATTTTTCACGTGGTGGAAGTTCTGTCCAATACTCTGCTACTATAATTCCATCTTTGTGCATTTCGAGTAATTCAATTTGTTCTCTACTTGTTTCTGCACATAAAATTAATCCAATGGGTTCATTTTCACCATCTTTCTTTTCGTACTTATTCAGCCATTTTAAATACAATTCCATTTGTCCCTTAAAGCTTGCATGAAATTTATCTATTTTTAACTCAATTGCAACTAATCTTTTTAAAGTTCGGTGGTAAAAAAGCAAATCAAGATAAAAATCCTCGCCATCAATTATCATTCGCTTTTGACGCTCTATAAATGCAAAACCTTTTCCTATTTCTAAAACAAACTCTTCTATATCTTTTAGTATGGCATTTTCAAGGTCTTTTTCTAAATAAACGTCTTTAATTCCCAAAGAATTTAGAAAATACGGGTCTTTGAAAATATCTCGCATATCATTTTTTTCGGGCAATAACTGACTATTTGCAATTTCTGTTCGTTCAAAGGCTTTGTTTTTTATTTGTTTTCTCAATTCTCTCACTCCCCACGATTGTGTTGCTGATTGAACGGCATAAAACTGCTGCATTTCATGCGTTTTTAATGGAATTATTATCAAAAAATGCGACCAACTTAAATATCGCGACAGTGTAACGACATTTTCAAAGTCTTCAAATTCAGTAGCAAATTGCAGCATTCTACGAAGATTTTTTTCTTCAAAATTATTTCCGTATTTCAATTGCAATTCTCGTGACAGTGTAACGACAATTTGTTTTCCGTATTCAGCTCGCTGATTATCAAGAATAAAAGTATTTACTCTTTTGCCTACTTGCCAAAAGGTAATTACTACTCCACTATTTACTGCTATAGCAACCTGTTTTTGCCCAAATTCAATTATTTCTACTAATTCCGAAAATAACTGATGCGCATCGTTGGTTAATGAGTTAAATTTATTCTTCATAAATTCCGATTACATTTTCATGTTTTTTTTCACAAATATAACGATTTTCTTCGTATTTTCAAAAAATACTTTTTAAACTATAACTTTTCCAAAGTTTTTTAACTTTGGAAAAGTTGGGCTTTCAATCTTTGGCAAAATTTTTCAATACAATCATTTCGATTTCGGATAATATGCTATTTAGTTCGGGTTCTATACATTCAGTTACTTCATTTTGCAAATGTTTATGGTGTGGAAATGTTTTTATTTCTTTGAAGTGTTTTGCATTATCGTATCTAAATATCATGTTATCAGAGTTATCCATATAGTGATAATGATATTTTATTTTAGCATTTAATTCTATATCTTTAACTTCTGCAAAACTTAATCTACTCTGGTCTGCAAACCACAACTCACCTTCTATAAAACCACGAACATTACTATATTGTTTTTCGCTTAGTTGGTAATTTTCAATAATATGCGAATAATTATCTATTGCAACTTTTAATGTGTTGAAGTATTTAGAAATCATAATAATTCTTGTAATTTTTGTTTACAACTCATTTGCATTTCGTAAATACCAGACCACAGCATAAAATCCTTACTATCGCCTAATTGACCATTTTCAAATTGTTCATAAAATTTATCGGAAGATAGATTGTATTTTTCTTCATATTGTTTTAAATCTATTTGCATAAGCAAAATTTCACGCTTAATTCTATTTATTTGGTAATCAATAAATTTACTAAACATTATTTCTTTGCTTCCAAAAAAATGTACGTATTTTTCCATTTGCTTGGCTATATTCGATTGCAATTCAAAAGTTACGGTTTCCATAATTTTAATTTTTTTCACAAATATAACTATTTTTTTAAAATTTTCAAATTATAACTTTGCCAAAGTTCAAAACGGGTCTGTTTATTTTGCAGGGAAAATGAATTTTATTTTTCCTTCATGTTTTATGAATTTTAAAATAAGGGAATAAGGTTTTATTTTGTTTTGTTATTATTTTTTTACTAAGCGAATAAGGTTGATTTTCAAAACCTTATTCCCTTAGTAATTAAAAATAAAACTCGCAGCCTCCCTTATTCCCTTATTTCCTTTTTTTGAAAATATAGAGTGATTTATTTTAAATTTTTTTTACAAAATAAACAAACCAGTTTAAAACTTTGCCATTCCCACTTCTTTGCGTGAAATTTTTTATTCCTTAATTTGATACTTTTTACCCATTTGAAACATTCGGATAACGCTTTTGATGAATTTCTTTTACTTTGCTGAAAATCATTTTTTTTAATTCCTCAATGTTTGTTTTTTGCTTTGCCGAAATAAAAACACAATGATAATTCGATTGAGCCATCCAAGTCTGTTTTAAATCGTCCAAACTATAATTTTCGCGAGTTTTGGCAGTTAAATCGTCTTCGTCTTTTTGTATGTACGAAAAAGCATCTATTTTGTTAAAAATCAAATAAATAGGCTTTTCTGTTTTGTCTATTTCTGCCAAAGTGGTATGCACCGTATTGATTTGGTCTTCAAAATTGGGGTGCGAAATATCAACGATGTGAAGCAAAATATCGGCTTCGCGCACCTCGTCAAGGGTCGATTTGAACGATTCTACCAGATTGTGAGGCAATTTGCGTATAAAACCCACCGTATCGGAGAGCAAAAACGGCAAATTATCAAAAACAACTTTGCGCACCGTTGTATCGAGCGTTGCAAAGAGCTTGTTTTCGGCAAAAACATCGGATTTGCTAATTAAATTCATTAGGGTCGATTTGCCTACGTTGGTGTAGCCAACCAGAGCTACGCGCACCATTTGTTCGCGGTTTTTGCGTTGCAATTGTTTTTGCCGGTCTATTTTTTCCAATTGTTCTTTGAGTCTCGAAATTTTGTCGCGAATAATTCGGCGGTCGGTTTCAATTTCCGTTTCGCCCGGTCCGCGCATTCCTATTCCGCCTCGTTGCCTTTCGAGGTGAGTCCACATGCGCGTTAAGCGGGGCAAAAGATATTGATATTGAGCCAGTTCAACTTGAGTTTTGGCTATAGCCGTTTGCGCTCTGAGGGCAAAAATATCCAAAATCAAATTGGTTCTGTCCAAAATTTTGATTTCAAATTCTCGTTCTATGTTGCGCAATTGCGAAGGGGTAAGTTCGTCGTCGAAACATGCCAAATCAATATCATTTTCTTCGATGTACTTTTTTATTTCCTCCAATTTTCCACTACCTACAAAAGTTTTTGAGTGTGGAACATCAAGCTTTTGAGTAAACCTTTTCACCGGAACGGCTCCGGCGGTTTCTATCAAAAAAGCCAATTCTTCCAAATACTCATTTACTTCATTTTCAGATACATCTTTGGTTTTAACACCTATTAAAATGGCTCTTTCAGCTACTTTGGCTGTACTTACGTTTTTATTTTGCATATAAAAAAATTGAAGAAAACTTTATTTTAATTGTTAATTATTAATTTTTAATTATTAATTAATATTTTTTTATAATAAAAGTAAAAAAACAATTAACAATTAACAATTAATAATTAACAATTAATAATTAAATATTATTTTATAAAATTTAGATTTGATTTAATCGAGTTTTTAATGCTGTTTCGCAAATTGATTTTCACGCTGTTGAGCATTTCCTCGTTTGAAGGAAACGGTATCGGATTTCGTTTAATGGCTTCTTTCGATGCATCGGTCAGGGCTTCGGTATTTCCTTGTGCCGATACGCTTTCGTGAACAAAATTTTCGGTTGCCTCGGCACGCGAATTACCTACTACTTGGTTGGTAACTTTGTCAATGTATTGAATATTAGCCACTACAATAAGCGATTTTTTTTGAATTTCTTTAATCACTTTGCATTCGATGGTTTTAAATTTTTCTTTTTTCATGTCGTTTCCGGCAGAGTCTTTTTTCACGTTTCCGCGCTCGTCAAGTACATATTCCCAACCATCTTTTATTACCTTTTTATCCACATATTCAGAGCGTTCGCGTATGGCTTCGGTAAAATTTGTGTTGGTAAGACTTACTATTATATCGTAGTCGTAATTGATGTTTTCGTTAAAATTGGTATAAAAATTTTTCCAATCTGAGTTCAAATCGGCTATTCCAAAGTTCAAAAGTTCAGCTAAATAAGCGCGGTCAAAATTATATTCGGCTTCGTTTTTAATGGAAATTAAAGCATGACTTGTACCTAAAAACTTTGCTTCTTCCATGAGTTGCTCTACATCTTCGTAAGTGGCGTAAAATTTTTTTATTTTTTTCAATTGTTCATACGCTTTTCTGTTTGATGTTTGGTTGTCGTTTTTCATTAATTCTTTGGCATTGGTATAGTAAAAATTTGCCGCTCTTTGTTTGGCTTCAACCATATTTTTTTGATAATCGGCATATTCAAAGTCTATTTCTCTGCCTTCAAATTGAATGGGCGCAACGGTTTTTACCAATTCTTGCCTGTCGTCGAGGGCTTTGTAAATGTAATAAATTCGCTCCCAACTTTCGGGCGCACCTTCGAGTTTTAACTGGTTGATTTCTTTCATGTCGCGCTCTACGGCTTTCGGGTAGGCTTCTTGCAAGGTCAAAATATCTTTTTCTTTGGTTTCTTTGCGTTGCAATGCTTTTACAGCTTTGTAAACCGCTGTATTGTAATCACCTATATCGAGTGCTTTCTTTGAACCACCGCATGAGTTTAATCCTAAAATAGCTATTAAAATATAATAAATTCTTTTCATGAGCATTTATTTTTATTGTTTGTAAAAGAAATATTTTTTGTAAAATTAAACTTTTTTTTAATTCTATTTAAGTACATATACAAAAAGAAACGACACTTATTTTTTAAAAGAATAATTATATAGTATTGAATATCAATATTATAATAAAAAACACAAAAGTGTTGATTATATTTGCACTACTACTTATTGTATTTTTTGAAAAAAAAGATTTATTTTTATCAACAAAATCATTGAATTTTTTTTGCAAAAATAAAAAAAAATCCGATAGAATTTATGTTCTATCGGATTTTTTTGTTAATAGTCCGTTAAACTTTGCCAAAGTTGTTGTTTGTAAAATGCTAAATAGTTAATTATCTGCATAATAATCAAATCAGAGAAACTTTGGCAAAGTTCTGCTATTCAATTTATTAAAAAGAATTAACCAAGTATTGTTTGTATAAAAAAATAGATTTTTACCTAATTACTTAGCACAAAACCTTATTTCTTTTAGCATAACCTAAATACCTAATTCACAAAAAACAAATTCACTTTGAGTCTGCAACTGGTCTGTTTATTTTGCACGAAAAATGAATTTAATTTTTCCCGCTTGTTTTATAAATTTTAAAATAAACAAAAATCCTAAAAAATCATAACAATCCTAAAAAATCAGCGTTCCCATTAAAAAAAACTTTGCGTCTTAGCGTCTTTGCGTGAAAATAAAAAAATCCGTGTAAATCCGCGTTTTTCAGCGTCGTCCGCGTTCCCATTTACATCATACCGAAAAAAAATCCCCAAAACCTATCCAACATTCAAAAATAATTCGTACATTTGCAAAAACAATTTAAAAACTAAAAAATATAGAATAAACAAAAATTAAAATAAAATAGCGTAAACTTTGTTTTCTTGTATAGGAAATCGCCAATTTCAAATCAACGGAAAACAAGTTGCAATAATATTATACCTTTATACATAAGGTGTAGTGTGTTCATGCTATATAAGTATAGTGTGGGTTGTGCTTGTTGTTGATTGGGCGTTTGGCGATGCCTCTATACAAACAAGTTTCAGTCCACGCTTTTTTTATGTTCTAAAAACTAACCGCAATTTTGGGCTGGCTTGCAATAAAAAACTTTTTATAATATGAAAGCAATAAATTTTAGAATCGGTTTGCTTATTTTAGCAATTATGACTACTTTTGGCATGTTCTTTTTCAAACTCTCCATCGAGCGAGCCAAAAAGAAAGCCCAAGAAATTGAGCGGGTTGAAAGCCACAGTTATAAATACGACAATTGCGTACAATACGCATTAGTAGCAGCCGAAAACGGCTGGTTTCCTTGCTATAATTGTGGCACGGTTGATAGTATTTATTTATACAAAAATGAAGTATGGAAGTATGGAAAAACTTGTAAAGGAGAGAACGTTAGGTATGCAAATGGTTTACCTGCAAAATTATTAGTCTTTGAGGTTGAATTTGAAGGCACTGAAAAAGAATGTTTAATCGAAGAAAAGAAAAAAATTTACAATTACCCCAACTTACCGGAATGTCTGAAAAGAAATATTGTTTTAATACGTCCGGCAGGTAATAAAATTGATAGATAATGAGAACTTTATTTTTTACAGCAGCTTACAATAAAGAGATTAGAGATAATATTTCGGTGTATGAAAATATGAATTTATTATTTTCAAATTTTTCAATTTTAGAATTTACAAGTTCTTTAAATGAAATTACTGTAATATTTCAGTCTTTTAATCCTGATAGCAAAGTTATGAAACCTCAAGAGCGTAAAACACTACGCCGAAAAACAAAAACCCTCGAACTCTATTTAATTTTAGATTACGAAAAAATAATGAACGGCACAGACCCCGAAAACCTCAACCACATTAAAGAAGTTTTCTTAAAAGGTTGCGAAACTTTTTTAAAACCGTTGAAAGATTTTAGGTGGGAGGAATTTAACGACGAAATACAAAAAATCATTAATCGTTAAACATTAATCATTAAAAAAGTGCCTTTCGGCACTTTTTTAATTTTTTTTGGGGAGCAACGGAAATGTATTGGAAACGGTGCGGGCATCACAAATGTTGATTTATGCACCAAAGTTGAAAGTTTATTCTTTCGTTTCATTAATGCACAATGCCCGCAATGTTTTTCAATACAATGTTAGAGCTATTAATTTATTCTGTTTTGCAATGTATGTGTTTTATTTCGCCACTTTGCTTGTGTTTTTGATTTTACATACTGAATTTTCAAATCTTCAAAACTCGTAACAAACTCTATTTTTTTATCTGGTTTTGAAGCCTTTTCATCGAAAAACCATATTTCATCTTTTCCTTCTGCTTCTCTTTCTTTATCTGTTACATAAACATACAAGTCTGGCATAGAGGTTACAATCTTAACCTTAATATCTTCGCCATTTTTAACTTCTTTAATTATTGCCATATTTTAATCTATTAAAGTTTTTACTGAGTTTAATATTTCATTCATTATAAGTAGTGAAATATAAATAATCAACACTTTTTTTATTGTTCTTTGAAATTTTG
>DYNA01000075.1:7318-18532 GCA_020721325.1 Paludibacter propionicigenes | reverse complement strand
GAAAAATAAATCCGTATTCTTTTGAGTGAGCTATTATTTTTTTAAAAATATCTTCCGACATAAAATTCTATGGCTCTATTGTTAAATTGTTCTATTTGTTAAATTTTTTATTTTTATAAGTTGCAAAAATACATTTTTTATTTTTTTTATTTAAAAATTTTTTTTTTTTAAAAAAGAAAAAAAACTATATTGTAATTTTATTTTTAATTCAATTTTAATCTTTTCTTAATTAAAATGTGTATGAAAACAAAAAGTTTATTTTTGAATATTCTCTTGTTTGTATCTTTTTTGGCTGTGAAAGCTCAAGAAGATACTCTAAATACTGATTATTTATTGGAGCTTTCGTTTGAAGAATTAATGAATGTAACGGTCGAAATTGCTTCAAAAAAAGCCGAAAAAATCTACAATGCCACATTTTCTACTGCTACAATTAGCAAACAGGATATTGAAAATTCCGGCGTTACTTCTATTGTGGAGGCTTTGCGCTTGGCGCCGGGAGTTATTGTACGCGAGCAAACCAATGGCATTTACGATGTACATTTGATGGGTTTCGATTATGTAATTCCGCGCAACTCCCTGCCTTATACCAACAACCATACTACGCTTGTAATGATAGACGGCAGAGTGGTTTTTCGTGATTTTCAGGGCGGTACCTACTGGGAGGCGTTGCCCATAAGCTTACAAGACGTGGAGCGCATCGAAATTGTGCGCGGACCGGCTTCGGCTCTTTATGGTCCCAATGCGGTTACGGGTGTTATCAATATTATCACAAAACGTTCTGAAAAACAAGGCATTGGATTTAATTACAATGAACAATTCGGGGCGTTTCAAACTTTTTTAAATTACGCCGATTTATCCTACAAATCGCATCGACTAACTGTTGATGTAACAGCTAATTACCAAACCAGAAATCGTTATCAGACAGACTATTACGACCTTTATTCAGGAACTTATGTTTCAAGTCCTCAGTTTATCAGACACGCTACTTATGGTACGAGTTCGGCGTTTAAAAACACTTCCGTTCGATATCCGGATACCGAAAATGCGTTGAAGCTTTGGGGTTTGAATGTTTTTGCAAACTATCGGCTCAATGATTTTGTGCAATTTGATTTGACCGCCGGCACGCAAGAATCGCAGGTACAAAAAGCTTATGTTGATGTGATTCATACGCTGCTTAGCACCGAAGAGTCGATTACGCAATTTGTTCATTTTAAGGCAGATGTTTACAATTTTGCTCTCCAACTGTCTTATTTAGACGGTTATCAAAGCACTTTGGGTGCAATGGGTTGGGAATATGATTTTTACAATTTTGATGCTTCTCTTGAATATCGGTTAAAACTTTCCGAAAATATGTCTATTGTTCCGGGTGTTTCGTATCGAAAAGTACTTTTTGACGATGCCTTTAGTGTTGAAAATTCGGGAATTGGTTTTATCAATGGCAGATACCATTTGGATACAAAAGCGTTTTCATTGCGAAGCGACAATACTTTTTTTAATTCCTTGCGCATCATTGCCGCCTTGCGTGCCGACCATTATAATTATCCGCAAGATGTTTACATTTCGTACAATTTGGCGGCTACTTATCTATTTGGCGAGAAACATCTTTTGCGCGTGGCTGCTTCGCGTGCCAACAAAGGCGCGAATATACTCGATACCTACATCGATTTTAATTTCTTAAATTTCCTTATTTATTCCGGTAAAAAAGATTTAAAATTGATGACTATGGATTTGTACGAATTGGGTCATCGGTTCAAAGCCCGCGAAAATCTGCACTTCGATTGGCAAATTTCTTTTGCGAAAGCAAAAAATTATACCATCGTAACGGCTTTAGACAGTGTGGTTTCCAATCCGCATTCGGCTTACGGAATTACTCAATATCTGAGGTCCACCAATGTTTCGGTAAAACCGGAGCAAATTAGTTTTACTTTTTCGGCAAATTATATGCCCAATAAATTTTGGCAAATAAAACCGTTTTTTACTTTGCAGAAAACCGAATTGGTCGATTACGATTTCACCACCGGCGACAGTCGAATAGAAGAACTCCAAACCATTAAAAATTCATGGACTCCCGCGTTTTTTGGCGGTTTGTCGGTCAATTATCAACCTTCGAAGCATTGGAATTTCGGATTTAATACCGCTTTTTACAGTGCATCGTATTTTTATTATTTGTATGACAAAACTCAAAAATTGAGCGACAAAGCCATTCTCAATTTTAAAATAAACTATTCCGTTGACCAGCGTTTGAGCGTATTTTTGAATTGTAGAAACATAACTTTGGGAAGCGATGCTTATCAATTTGCCTTTACCGACAAAATAAAACCAATCGTTTTAACGGGCGTTAAAATAGCTCTTTAACTAATTCCAAAAATCTGAAAATCATCACATCAATTTATTGACACGATGATTTTCAGTTTTTTTTATATGCGCAACTATTTGATTATAAGGTGGAAACAATTTTAAATTTTTACTGTTTTTATTGTTAAAAAAAAGTAAAATTACCTGATTATTTATTTCTTGAATCTTATTTTTTCTCAATTAATTTCACATCGGCAAAATATTTTTTTTCTACAATAATGATAAGGGAAGGTACAATTGTATATTGTTGCTCATCACCTTTTTTTACGGAATAGGTAAATTCTAATTTTTTGCTTTTATTTTTTGTTAAAGATATGGCATTGAGGGTTGTAGAGATATTTGTTTCCGGTTTTATAATGGCTATTACAAATTGTTTACTAAAATCAATGGCAGTTGGTTTGCCATTTTCTCCTTGAAATGCTGCCATTCCGAAGATGGCATCAAATTGTTCTTGGCTTTCAATTTGCGGTTGAAGAAGCGTTTCGGCGGAATTTTTTACAAAATAATTTTTTGCAACAACATAGCTAATTTTTTTATTTTTAGAATCTGTTGTTTGAGCTTTGCTCGATAGGGTTATTATGCTAAAAATAGCAACCAAAAATAATAATTTTTTCATTTTAAATGGTTTAAAAAATTAATAATCAACAATTTAATTAAAATATATGCTTTTTTTTAAAAAAACAACAAACTTATAATCAATTAATTATAAGCGTTAATCATTTATTTCATTCTGAATAAAATAAATAACTTTTACCAAATTATTTTCAATTCATTTGATTAAAAAAAAGTAAATTTTTTTTTATTGTGTATGTAAAACAGTTTAAACTTTAATAATTTCATTTGCCCATTTTTCGGCATCGGCTATCGAATTGCATATTTTATTAGGCCATTCGGGGCTTTTAACCAAAAAAATTCCTTTCAAAATTAAATTGGTCAGTATATTTTGCGAAACATAAGCTACGCCCAATGCCGAACTTTTTATTAACGGCGACATTTCTTTCAACCAAGTTCCAATTTTAATTCGGTTTTTTGCCATCATGTATTTTATCTTGTCCGAAGTATAAATTACCACTATATTTTTATAGGTTTGATAGACTTTGGTCATATCACTCAAATATTGGTCAACATCTTGGTCTGTAGGATTGTCCGCAGAAAAATGTACATAAATAACCGGATATTTATCGGTTTGAATTTCACAAAATTTCATAGCATTTTTTTTTATTCAGTAAAAGTCTTTTTTTTGACTTTGTGATTTGATTTATGAAAAATTTTTGTGTGTTCGTGCAAAACAGCAAAGATAAATGTTATAAACGCTTGTTTTTCTTAACTTTGCGCTCTTGCGATTTTGCATGCGATTCTTTTTACACAAAAATTATTCATGAGCTTATTTTTTTAAAATTGTAAGTTTGTATTGACAAAGCTATGATTTTTTTTTCTATTTTTGAAATATAAAAGAACTTTTTTTATGAAATTTTTTTTTTTTATAAAATAAAAAAAAAGATATTTGGTAAAACCTCAAAACCAAACTTTTCTAAGCCATTCATTGCACCGAATTGCTTGCCAATAAACTTTTGGATTTGAAAAAATAGCGCAATGCTAAACCAATGAAAAACAACAAAATAACATTGAAAAGTGAATAAATATGCACCACAAAACCGGCACTAATGGCTATTTGTTTTCCGTAGCCTAAAAGCATCAAACCCAGAGTCCATGCGCCCTCAGTTGTGCCAAAGCCTCCAATGCTCTTGATTGGCAAAACCACAAAAGCTATGCCGATGGTGGATACAAAAATAACTTGAAATATGCTCATTTCCAACTCCATACCTTTTAGTATAAACAAAAAGAAATAGGAAACCGCCAACAAACTAAACAGTATTGAGAGCAAATAAAAAATTAAAAATACCGGATTTTTTAACATCGACAAATTGTTTTGCACACTTTTAAAGAGTTTGATTATTTTTTCAATTATTTTGTTAAAAAAAGTATTTTTCTGGAGAACTGAAATGATTTTTTTGCGAAAGTAATACAAAATAAAGCTAAAAAACACCAAAAAACCCGCTAAAATGTAATAATTACCCGTTTTGAGTTGAAAACTGCCTTGCGCACCCAAAACCATATAAAGCGAAAGTAAAAACAACAAAATCGTTACCAACATGCTTACAAACCGCGAAACCACCAAAATAGAAAAGCTATTTTCTGTTTTCATCTTGTGTTTGAGCAAGATAGGAAATGAAAGTTCGCCCAAATTGGCTGGAATTAAATGCAAATAAAAATTGTGTATAAAATGTACCCAAAGCAATTCGCTAAAACCTACTTTTTCGTGGCGAGCAAAGAGGTAAAAGCCCAAAGTACGAAAAACATAAGCCAATACGTGAAAGAAAAAAGCCGGTAAAATATAATACCATTCGACTGTTTTGATGCTCTCTATTACTTGTAAAAAATCTACATTTACAATTAATATTACTAACAAAATAGCGGTAAAAAGAGTTGATAAAACGATGGTTTTGAGGTTTTTCATATATTTTAAATGGTTACATTGTTAAATTGCAAAATGGTTAAATGGTTATAATTTTTCAATGAATTTTATTTTTTTATAAAAAACAACCATTTAACAATTTAACCATTTTTTTTCATGCAAAGGTAAATATTTTGATTCTTTTTTTATAAAAAAATAAAAAATAAAAACCTTATGGAAAAACATAATGATTTCATTTTGAATGAAAAATACTTTTTTAAAATAAATTTTTATAAAAAAATACATTAAAGTTGTATGAAAGTATTTTTTCAACTGGTTAATTTTTAGTATTTTTGCATCGCTTTTTTTGAAGAAAAAAAATTGAAACGCATCAACATAAGATAAATGAAAAACATACGAAATTTTTGCATCATAGCCCATATTGACCACGGTAAAAGTACTTTGGCAGACCGCCTTTTGCAAACCACCGGCACCATAGCTGAGCGCGACCTGAAAGAGCAAGTTCTCGACGACATGGAGCTGGAACGTGAAAAAGGAATCACCATTAAAAGTCATGCTATCCAAATGAATTACAAGCACAAAGCTCAAGATTATGTGCTTAACCTGATTGATACTCCGGGTCATGTGGATTTTTCTTATGAGGTTTCGCGCTCCATTGCTGCGTGCGAGGGTGCTTTGCTGATAATTGACGCTACTCAAGGCATTCAGGCTCAGACTATTTCTAATTTATATTTGGCTTTAGACCACGATTTGGAAATTATTCCGGTTTTGAACAAAATGGACATGGCAAGTGCCGAACCCGAAAGTGTTAAAGACCAAATAGTTGAATTGCTGGGCTGTAGGCGCGAAGACATTATTGAAGCCAGCGGAAAAACCGGCATGGGCGTAGATAGAATTTTGAACGACATTATTGAACTCATTCCCGCTCCCAAAGGCAGCGAGGACGCTCCGCTGCAAATGCTTATTTTCGACTCGGTTTTTAATTCATTCAGAGGAATTATTGCTTATTTTAGAATACTCAACGGAACCATTCGCAAAGGCGATTTTGTAAAATTTGTGAACACCGAAAAAGAATATCATGCCGATGAAATCGGCATTTTGAAACTGAAACCCGAAGAGAAACAAGAACTTAGAGCAGGCGATGTGGGTTACATCATTTCGGGTATAAAAACTTCAAACGAAGTAAAAGTGGGCGATACGATTACTCACGTAGAGCGTCCGTGCAGCGAAGCCATTCAAGGTTTTTCGGAAGTTAAACCTATGGTGTTTGCGGGCGTGTATCCGATTGATGCTGAGGATTATGAAGACTTACGAAGCGCGATGGAAAAACTTCAGCTCAACGATGCTTCGCTTACTTGGGAGCCGGAATCGTCTATGGCACTGGGATTTGGGTTTCGATGCGGATTTTTGGGGCTTCTGCACATGGAAATTATCCAAGAGCGGCTCGACAGAGAATTTGACATGAACGTAATAACCACTGTTCCAAACGTTTCGTACAGAGTTCATACCAAAAAAGACGAAATAGTAGAAGTTCACAATCCGGCAGGATTGCCCGACCCGAAATACCTTGATTTTATTGAAGAACCTTACATAAAAGCTCAAATTATTACCAAATCCGATTTTACCGGACAAGTTATGACCCTTTGCTTAGACAAACGCGGCGAACTAAAAAACCAAGTTTATTTAACTGCCGACCGTGTAGAATTGAGTTTTGACTTGCCTTTGGGCGAAATTGTTTTCGATTTTTACGATAAGTTAAAAAGTATTTCCAAAGGGTACGCTTCGTTCGATTATTTTGTTTCCGATTATAGACCTGCCAAATTAGTAAAACTCGATATTTTGCTCAATGGCGAAAGTGTTGATGCCCTTTCTACCCTCATTCACTTCGACAATGCTTACGATTTTGGCAAAAAAATGACCGAAAAACTTAAAGAACTCATTCCGCGTCAGCAATTCGATATAGCCATTCAAGCTGCCGTTGGAGCTAAAATTATTGCACGAAGCACCATTAAAGCCGTTCGCAAAGACGTAACTGCCAAATGTTACGGCGGCGACATAACGCGAAAAAGGAAACTTTTGGAAAAACAAAAGAAAGGTAAAAAACGTATGAAACAAGTTGGAAACGTTGAAGTACCTCAAAAAGCATTCTTAGCCGTTCTTAAATTGGATTAAATTGTTAATTGTTAATTTTAAAATTTTATTTTTAACAATTAACAATTAACAATTAACAATTAACAATTAACAATTAACAATTAAAAAAAGCTTCTCTAAAAGCATTTTTTCCTTCGTTAATCAGTTCTTCGGCTTTGTAAAATTCTAATATTCCGGCAGATTCGCGCGAAATTTCAACCACAATATCGGGATTGTATTTTTCCAAAATACAATCCGAAAGCTTGTCTTGCATTAAATCGAACGAACGGTTCATAATATCAAAATACCCAAACTTTTGATTATCAGTGCTTACCATAGGGCGAATGCTCTGCCAACTCTGCTTGAGCGGTTCTAAAAGATTGTCGAAACGTTCCAATTTACTTTTTGAAGTACTTTTCATAAGTTTGTTGGTATATGGCTTTCGCGAATTGAGATTTACCACCACCAAAAAGTCGTTCGGGCTACGCTCCACATTGCTAATGGGTATGGGATTGATAATTCCGCCGTCGAGCAGTTCGTTGCCCTGAAATTCTACCGGTAAAAAAAGCGTAGGCACCGCCACCGAAGCCCGCATGGCTTGCAACAAATTGCCGGTTCTAAAAACCACTTCCGATTTATGAATCATGTCGGTAGCCGAAATGGCAAGCGGTATGGGCAAATCTTCAATGTTTAAATCGGTTAAAATTTTTTGCAATTCGTTAAACAAACGTTCCCCTTTCAAAACACCACTTTTTGAAATTGTAAAATCCATTAGTTTGAAAATATCAATTTTATTGAGGGTTTTAATCCATTCTCTATAATCGTTCAATTTTCCCGCAGCATAAAAACCACCAATTACGGCACCAATTGAACTTCCGGCAATGGATTTAATGCGGTATCCGTTTGCCTCCAGCTCTTCAATTACGCCTATATGCGCCAAACCGCGCGCGCCTCCGCTCGACAATACCAATGCTACATCTTTCATGTTTTTGATTTTAAAAAAAATCTGTTTTTTTTATTTTATCTCCTTTTTTTCTGAAAAATATTTCGGTTTTATTTTCTAAAATTCAAGAATGTATTAAAATTAGCCAGTTTATTGCCAATAAACCGAGAAAAATCGTATCAATTGTTTACAAAATGCCTTTCATTTAATTATCAATAAGCTGTTTATCAATCAATTGATACGAAAACTTGCGTATTTAAAGAATTTTAAAAAACTTACGAATTTAACATTTTAAACAACAAAATTATTTTATTTTTTTGAAAAAAATGTTCGTAAAAAAAACAAAACAACGTTTAGCAAGCTGATTTAAGGATTTATTTTTTCTGCAAAATAAAAATATCGATGATTTTACGATTAAATTTTGATTTAAAAATTAAATATTTGTTCTAAAAAAAAGTATTTTTAAAAATTATTTTGTAATTTTGCATTTTATAAAAAAAGTAAAGTCTAAACTCAATGAAATTGATTTTTTTAGATTTAACTCAAAAAAAATAGAAAATATACTGCAAACGGTAACTTTGCCAAAGTTCTAATTAAAAAGTACTTACATAAAAACAAAAGCTCAAATTATAACCGTTTGAAATATAAAAGTCAAAAATTGTTTTTTTATTGATTAAAAAAATTATTCTAAGCAAAGCAAAAAAACAATATTTCTATTGTCAATACTTTAAATATGAAAGACTTAAATATAATAGGTCCTTATCTGGGCGACCCCTTTCTTTATTCCGATTGGCAAAATGCTACCGTTGAATTTGTGGGTAAATTAGCTACTCACCACGAAATCGTTCAAAAGTTGTATTTCCAGCCTTTTTCTATTTTTTTAGAAGAATTTTGCAAAATTTCGTCCGATAAAAGATTGATTTTCAACATCAAACTAACTTATTTCAATACCAGTGGAAGCAAGCATTTGCTGAGTTTTTTCAAACTTTTGGAAAATTATAAAGAAAAAAAATCGTTAAACTTAGTGGTCAATTGGTTCTATTTCGACGACGATGACGATATGATAGATGTGGTAGAAGAATACGAAGATTTGGCAGAAATTGATTTTAAGCACAACACCATTAGCGACCGCGTTTATTGGAGTCAGCTCAATTATTTTGGCGATTTTATTTCCGAAACCGATAATTTTATATTTTTAAACGAAATAGAAAACATCGAAAATAATTTGGAAAATTCACTCAACAAACAACTTGCTTTTGAGCGAATTGAATCCATTTTAAATGAATTTGATAAAAAATTGGATTTTATTTATTTATTTAAAAATCTTATTTACAAACGATTACATTTTGTTTTAGCCCAGCGAAAAAATATTTCGCAAAATGTATTTCAGTGGATTGAAAATCGGTTGTAAAATATTTTGAACACCTTATTTCTACGAAAAATTGAAAAAGATTTGTTTAATAAACTAAAAATGTATTACTTTTGGCAAAAAATAAAGTAGTCATTTGAGGGTATAGATTATTTTTTGGGGTAAAACAAAATACGGATTATTATTTATACTTTTTTAAAAAGTAATTTTTTTACAAAGTCTTAATTACTAATAAATTAAAATATATTTAGTAAGTAAAACAATAAAAAAAATTACACACCTATACTTTCAAACGATTTTTTTTAAATCCAAATATTTTTCAATGGCTGATTTTGAAATTATTATTGTATTATCGGTATTGGTTTTTCTCATCATTTCGCTTTATTCAGAGCTGTTTAAGCCTATAACAGCTTTTTTTGTAGCCATTGTTTTATTTAGCGTAACCGATATTTTAACTCCGCAAGAAATTTTAACCGGATTTGCCAACGAACAAATTGCCGTTATTATTTTATTGCTCATCGTTGGAAACATCATTCAAAAAACCTCCATCATCGATTCGGCTTTCGCCAAATTATTTGATAAAGCAAAAACAAACAGAGGATTTTTGTGGCGAATGCACTTTTACATTGCCTTCAGTTCCACTGTTTTCAACAACACGCCTTTAGTAGCCATGATGATGCCTTACATCGAATCGTGGAGCAAAAAAAACAAAGGCATTCCCTCAAAACTGCTTATTCCGTTGTCTTACTCTGCCATTATTGGAGGCACAGCTACACTCATTGGAACTTCTACCAATCTGATAGTCAATGGAATGGTAATAGCCGCCGGTGAAAAATCGCTCAATATTTTCGATTTTGCATGGGTTGGTTTTCCTATGATATTCATCAGTTTTTTATACATGTATTTTTTTGCCGAAAAACTTTTGCCCGTTAGGCAAAGTGCATTCCAAATTGTTTCAAGTGAAAACCAACGCGAATATTTAGTGGAAGCCATTATTAAAAAAGACTCCGATATTTGCAACAAAACCATTGCACAAGCCGGTTTTAGAAATATTAAAGGTCTATTTTTGGTAGAAATTATACGAAATGAAGAACGACTGCCGGCGGTTTCGCCCACCGAGCTGCTCCAATCGGGCGACAAACTTATCTTTGCCGGAGAAACCACTCAAATTATCGAATTGCTCAAAAACAACAACGACATCATCATTCCGCAAGCCGATAACATCATTTTAAAAGAAAAAACCGAACTTGTTGAAGTAATTATTTCCATAAATTCATCGCTGATAAACAAAAAAATTCGCAAAGGAAATTTTCGCAGCCGCTACGATGCCGCCATAGTAGCCGTTCACCGAAACGGAGAACGCCTCAATGGCAGAATTGGCGACATAACCCTCAAAGCCGGAGACATTTTGCTTCTCCTTACGGGAAAAAATTTCGACTTTTCAAACAACGACGGCAACGACTTTTATTTCATTTCCAATGTTGATGCCATTCACAAAATGGACACAACCAAGCGAAATATTTTAATGTGGGGGTTGGTCATAACTATCTTATTTTCAGTCTTTAAGATAGCCAGTCTTTTCAAAAGTTTAATTGTTTTGTTGGCATTAATCATGCTTTTCAAAATTGCTTCGAGCGACGAAATACGAAAAAGCATCAATTACAAAATCATAGCCATAGACGGAATGGCACTCGGTTTGGGCTTAGCCATGATCAATTCAGGCACAGCCACTTTACTTTCCGACCTTTTGCTCAATATTTTTGCACCTTTCGGAGTGGTTTGGCTTTTAGCCGGAGTATTTATTATTACCAATATTTTGGCATCTTACATGACCAATGTGGCTGCTGTTTCCATCATATTTCCCATTTCACTCGAATCGGCACGGCAACTCATGGCTGCCGGCGAAATTTCGAGCTTAGTGCCATTTATGCTGGTTGTAGC
>DYNA01000075.1:0-7218 GCA_020721325.1 Paludibacter propionicigenes | reverse complement strand
AACTCATGGCTGCCGGCGAAATTTCGAGCTTAGTGCCATTTATGCTGGTTGTAGCTTATGCCGGAGCTGCCAATTTCATCACGCCCATTGGCTACCAAACCAATTTGATGGTTTACGGTGCGGGAGGCTATAATTTCAAAGATTTTCTTAAAATCGGTTTTCCATTAGCCGTACTTTTTGGAACGGTTACTGTATTGATTTTAAGTTTTGTTTATAAATTATTTTAATTTTTTTTTAAAAAATAAAAAGATAAAAAATGAGTTCTATAGAAGAAAAAAATGCACAAGTAAAGTACGAATTTCATTTACTGACACTTATGCTAAGAGCTGCCATAGAAGCAGGAAACAGAATTTTGCAAATTTATAAAACCAATTTTGATGTTGAGTACAAAGCCGACAACTCGCCTTTAACTCAAGCTGACCTTCAAGCCCACCAAATTATAGAAGAAATACTAAAACCCAGCGAAATTCCCATATTGAGCGAAGAAGGAAAAGACATTCCTTACGAAGAACGCAAAAATTGGAAAAAACTTTGGCTCGTTGACCCACTCGACGGTACAAAAGAATTTGTAAAACGAAACGGCGAATTTACGGTAAATATTGCTTTGATAGAAAACCAAGAACCTATAATGGGAGTAATATATGTGCCTGTAAAACAGATACTTTACTTTGCTTCGCCCACGATGCGCAGCTATAAATTGAAACACGTAAAATACGAACCCAACTGGGAATTAGACCTCAACAGTCGCTATTTATCACGCATTCCGGTTGCAAATAATTTGTTTACCAAACTAATAGTAGGCAGTCGCTCACACAGTAACCAAAAAACCGCTTTATTTATTAAAAGTTTAAGAAAAAAACTCGGCAAACTTAGAATTGTTTCAAAAGGCAGTTCGCTAAAATTTTGCTTAATAGCCGAAGATACCGCTCATTTGTATCCGCGCTTCGGTCCCACTATGGAATGGGACACCGCTGCCGGACACGCCATTGTTAAACATGCCTTTGGCAAAGTAATGCTTGCCGATGATTTACAAAATCCATTGATTTACAACAAACAAGACCTTTTAAACCCTCAATTCATTGCTTTTTCCAGAACAGCAACTGAATGGGAAGTTAAAAGTCTGATAAATAATGAAATAGAAAATTGAAAATAGCTAAAATAAACAGCAAAAGGTTAAATTTAAAAAAATACTTAACTTTTAGCAATTTACAAACAGCTACCGGAAACGCTGACTTGCGAATTAATGAAATAATAAAAAAAAACAACTCTGCAAAACTAAATTGCAGAGTTGTAAGTAAATAGGAAAAGTTTGTATTTTTAAATTACAAGGTTTAGAATAGCTAAAATTAGAAGCATATTTAGCATTTTTTATCCATTTTATACACAATTTTTTTTAATCGAATACAGTAATATTTAAGTATTTATACTACATTTTTACAAAAAAATCTTTTTTATATCATTACTAATAAACAATAGTCAAAAATAAGCAAAAATAATATTTTCTACAAGCAAAAGTAAATAGAAAGTTCATTTTTGTCAATAAAAAGCTTTTTTTTGTCAATTGAAACATAATTAAGCAATTAGATACTACAACATGAGGTATTACAAAAAACAAAAAAAAGATTTTAACTAAGTTTAAAAGAGTTTTCTTTTTTTTATTTTTAATCGAAGTTTTTTTTATAAATTTGTAACCATTTTATTTCATTAGTCGTTATAAATTCAAACAAAAAAAATAATGAAAATATTCATTTATATAATCGTGTAAATTGATAATGAACGAACTTTTCTTTGAAATAACAGAATAAAGTTATAAAAAAAATTATAACAAATTATTATTTTAATAAATTGTTCTATTGTTTAATTACAACAAAAAAGCTTAAAAATAGTTAAATTTAGTTCTTTTTACAAAAAGTTGCATTATTTAACGCTCATTTATTTATGCCAAAATACTTTATTTACTGAAATATTTTTATGGAAAAATATCATTGTATTATAGTCGATGATGACGAAACCTCTATCGCCCTGCTCGAACGCTACATAGCGCGTGTAAGCGAATTTGTTATTCGTGCCAAATTTACCAATCCGATAGAAGCCATTCATTTTCTTAATAGCAATACCGTAGATTTGATATTTTTAGATATTGAAATGCCCGCCATTTCAGGTATTACGTTCATTCGTATTTTGTCAAAAAAAATAAATGTTATTCTCACCACAGCCTCACGCCAGCACGCCTTAGAAGGTTTTGACTTAGATGTAATCGATTACATCTTAAAACCATTCAATTACGACCGCTTTATTAAAGCCATAGAAAAATTTAAAAAACAAAAATGCAGCATTCCATTTGCCAAAGAAGAAATTGAAAATTTGAATATTTTAAAAAATACTTCGGCAATTTTTGTAAAAGAAAACTACAAAACAAAAAAAATTCCGCTCAACGAAATTATTTACATAGAAAGTGAAAAAGAATACATTAAAATTTTTACAAAAAATGGAGTTACCAAAACCAAGCAAAGTTTAAATTTCTACGACCAAGAAGGCGAAAATTCTCCTTTTTTGCGAATACACAGGTCATTCGTTATCAATATTGAAAAAGTAGTTTCCTTTACAAACACTGAAATTCAGGTAGATACTAAATTTTTACCCATCGGAAGAAATTATCGAATTAAAGTGAAAGCTGCCTTATCGGTTCGCTGAAAAAAGATTTTTTTTACAAGAAAACTTTTGTTTTTAGCCTGTAAAACGAAAAAATAAAGGCAAAAAAAAGCAGCAATTTTTTTTAACAAAAAATTACTGCTCCACACTATATAAATTTAAAATTTTCAGGTATTATCCTTCAAAGCCGGTAATATCAATGATTTTAAATTCAGTAACACCATTGGGTACTATAATTTCTACTACATCGCCTTTAGCTTTTCCCATCAGTCCTTTACCTATGGGCGAAGAAACCGAAATTTTCTTTTCCTTCAAATTGGCTTCCGTTTCGGCTACCAAAGTATAATCCATTATAGCTTTGGTTTTTGTATTTTGTATTTTAACAGTAGAAAGTATCTGAACTTTATCACTATCGAGTTTCGATTGGTCAATAATACGCGCATTGCGCAAGGTTTCTTGTAATTTTGCAATTTTCATTTCCAATAAACCCTGTGCTTCTTTAGCTGCATCATATTCGGCATTTTCAGACAAATCCCCTTTGTCGCGTGCTTCTGCTATTTGCCGCGAAATACTGGGACGTTCAACGCTTTGTAAGTGTTCTACCTCATGCTTAAGCTTGTTGTATCCTTCCTCTGTCAAGTAAATTATTTTTGACATAATTTTTTTTTTTAATGCTAAAACCCAAAAAAATGGATTTTAATTGTGATTTACTGATTTAATTCATGGACTTTTTTTTAAAATCCGTAATTGTAGTTTTTGGAATTAACTTTCCTTCTAAAAAAATACTGTCTTTTTCTTTCGAAAAAAACAGTTCAATTCTGCTTTCTATCCATTTATAAAATACTAATTTTTAAGCTTTTATGCTATTAAAAAATAAAAAAAGGGTAAGAAACCCTTTTTCTCATCTTCATTAAGACTATTATTTGAGTGCAAAATTAAAAAATAGTTTTGAATTTTGCAAATTTTTTGCACTAAAAATTAAATACTTTTTCTTTATTTAACTTTCATTTAAAATTTTACCCAACATGCCTATATTTTAAACGTTTTGTTTTTCATAAATCAAAAATAAAATAGCTTTTTATTGAAATTCAATATGTTATATTACAACTCTCTCTGCTAAACGGTTAAAAACGTTTTGTTTTTACTCCGCTTTTTTTCTACGAATTGTAAAAAAGCTTACGAATTTTAATTCTAATCAAAATTTTAGATTGATTTTTTTATGAGTTATCAATTGAAGCTTAAATAACTTTATATTAGAGTTTTATGAAAACCAAACAGACAATTAGAACAAACAACCGCTCTTTTTTTTTAATGATTCCCTTTCTTTTTTAAAATTTCATGACTTAAAATAGCATTTTTCAAATCAAAATCAAAAGACCGGTCTTCTTTTTCATTGTAGTCAGAGTCTTTCTCTTTTTTCAGGTGGTCAAAATCGTGTTCATTATGTTCTTTATCGTGCGAATGCTCTGAATGTTTATGGCCATGATTTTCGGCTTTTTTTTCATTACTTCCTACTTTGTATTTGTTCAACATATTCTCCGACATGGAGTCTTTTTTTTCTGGAAATTGAAAGTGCATATTGATACTTCCGGAATCTTCAGTAATGCCCAATTGCTCAAAAACACTGGGTTTTTGCACAATTTTGGGGGCTGGCTGAGTATTTTTTTTTGACTTGTAAAAATAAAAATACAAGCCCATGCCTATTAAAAATAGGGCTATTAAAGTTAGTATGATGTATAAAGTCAGATTCATTTTTATCAGTTAAATTTTACCCTATAACTTTTTTTGCAAAAATACATTTTTTTCTATTCATTTCAAAAAAAAAATACCAGAAAATAAAAAAAAAGAAAAAATGCTTCTTAAAAATGGAAACCTATTTTTTTACTAACGGATCGTTTTCATATTTTTTTTGCAAATGTTTACAAAATAATTTTTAACCATCTGTTTACTAATAAATTGAAAAAATAATTTTTGCTTTTTAAATTTTTTAATTATAGGGTCTTATTTTTTACTTTTTTCCTTATTTTTTTTCTTCTTTTTGTTTTTTTCCATTATTTTTTTGTACCAACGCTCATAAAAAGGCAAATATTCGCCAGTGCGTTGTTTTCGTCTGAGCTGTCGCATTCGTTTTTTTTCACGCTTTGCATTGGCTTTGTATTTTTCTTTCAATTCTTTCTTTTTTTCACCTTGCGAAATAAAAAGGTTTTTTTTGTAAATTCGTTCCATTTTGCGAGTTCGCGAGAGCTTTTGCCTTGCAAGGCGGCTTTCCAAACCCTTGTAACGCCGCATGGTATCGGGGTGAATGGGGTAGCCTCTTTGCCGCATGGCTAAAAAATTTTGCTCCCATTTATCGGGCTTATTTTTTTCGTATTTGCGAATCTGCTTTTGTATCGTTTTGATTTCTTTGGGTTTAAGTGTTCTTCCATCAAAATAATAGCCATCTAATTCAAACATTTTTGTATTTCGCTCGGCTTTGTTTTTTTGAATTTCCGATTCAAGCGTTATGTCTTTTTTCTTTTTAAAAATGCTAAAAATGGATTTTTTTTCGGGCGGAAAACTATTCTGTTCACTGAATTGATTTTCATCTTTGCTTTTTTTCTTAAACAAAGCACACGAAGGAGCTAACAAAATTGCAATAATTAATAAAAAAGCAAGATAGCGATATTTTGTAATCATAATTTTAATTTTTATTTTTGTAAATACTTCAAAAATCGTACAAAAATTGTTTTATCAAAAAAATAAAGCTAATTTTGCTTTTTGAATTAATGTATAAAATTTTTTTTGAAATGAAAAAAAAATACTTTATTTTACTGTTTTTTAGTTTTACACTATTTTTTTTAACCGTTTTTCACTCTTCGTGTGGCGATAAAAATGAAATTGTTCCTTATGTGTATGTGTATTTTGAGCTGGATTTGAATCAGCCTGATATGCAAGCACTTTTGCCGGTTGGAGGCATGGTTTTCCTCAACGGCGGGCATAGAGGCATAGTGGTTTACCATCATTCCATCGACCAGTTTTGGGCTTACGATAGAGCCTGCACCTATCACCCATATACCGACTGCAGAGTGCAGGAAAGCTCGCAATGGGGCACTTTAGAGTGCGACTGTTGTCATTCTCAATACGCGCTTTTTGCCGATGGTATTGTTACAAAAGCTCCGGCTTCAGTGGCTTTGCTCAAGTACAATGTCAATTATATTGCAAGTTCGCAAATTTTAATCATTAGCAATTAAAAAAAATTGTAAAGAAAAAAATCAAATTATTTTACCAGATTAGTTTTCACAAAAAATTATAAATCAATTTTTTATAAAAATTTTTTTTTTTTGTAAAAAAAGTTGATTAAAAATTTGTTTTTCTGATATATAATGTTTATCTTTGTATCGATTAACTAGGTTAATAGATAGATTAAAGTGTTTAATTTAGGTGTGAAGGCGCTCCCATGCGAATGGCGGTGCCTTATTTTTTTTCTCTGACTGCTAAGTTTTTGATTGTAACCGGCTTATAATGTTTATTAATCGGGAGTTTCCTTTGAAGGGAATGTAATTTTTACAATCAAGAGCAAGTTTGAAAATGTAATTTGTCGAAGGATTCTTTTTAAATTTTTTGGTTTTTATAGCATAAATTTTTCGGTGTGCCTAAAACAAAATTTGCGCAAAGCTTCTATAAAAACATGAGTAAACTAAAAGCCATTATTGCCATTCCCAGAATAAGCCCATAGATTACAAGATGGTGATTACCATACTCTTCGGCAGTTGGTAGTAGTTCGTCGAGCGAAATGTAAATCATTATTCCGGCTACACCGGCAAATAAAACGCCAAAAACGGTTGGGCTGAAAAAAGAATACAAAATAAAATAACCGATAAGTGCGCCAAAAGGTTCGGCTAAGCCCGATAAAAAGGACAAAATAAAAGCTTTTTTGCGACTTCCTGTGGCAAAGTAAAGCGGTACGGAAACGGCAATGCCTTCGGGTATGTTGTGAATGGCAATGGCAAAGGCTATGGGCAAAGCGATTTCTAAGTTGTTTAATCCGGCTGCAAAAGTAGCCATACCTTCGGGAAAATTGTGAATAGCTATGATGAGCGCCGAAAACAAACCCATACGCAAAAGCCGTTTGTCTTTGACTTTTTCGGGCTTTTCCATGTCTTCTATGTTCTTGATTTCGTGTGGGTTTTCATACGAGGGTATCAATCGGTCAATTAGTGCAATCAGTCCGATACCTCCAAAAAAAGCCAAAACCGTGTACCAAGTGCCTGTTTGTAAGCCATGAACTTCGATGAGCGAAATTTTTGCTTTTTGAAAAATTTCTACAAACGAAACATAAATCATTACGCCCGCCGAAAAACCCAGTGAAAAAGACAAAAAACTTTTGCTTGTTTGACGGGTTAAGAATGCCATTGCACTTCCTATTCCGGTGGAAAGACCTGCAAATAAAGTTAAACCAAATGCTAAAAGTACATTTTCCAAAATTATGAATTATGAATTATGAATTAATATTTTTTTATACTATAAAAATTATAATTTAACAATTTAACAATTTAACAATTTAACAATTTAACAATTTAACAATTT
>DYNA01000074.1 GCA_020721325.1 Paludibacter propionicigenes | reverse complement strand
AAAAATGTTTAATGTTTAATTTTTAATGATAAATGTTTTTCTATTTCGTTGTAAAACTACTGATACGATGACTTCAAGTCATCGTATCAGTAAAAAGTAACTATTGGTAATTACACCTTTGCCAAAGTTTTAAAACTTTGGCAAAGGTTGCGGTTTGATGTTGTTTATTTTTTTACAAAATGCAGTTTTACTTTATTTGCTATCAAGTACATTGCGGGTACTACCACAAGGGTTAAGAAGGTAGCAAAGGTGAGTCCGAAAATAACTGTCCAAGCCATTGGCGACCAGAACATGGCATTGTCGCCCCCAAAGTAAATTTGTGGGTCGAACTCGGTAAACAGCGTAACGAAATTGATGTTTAGCCCTATTGCCATAGGTACCAAACCCAAAATGGTAGTAATGGCTGTTAATAAAACCGGACGCAAACGGGTTTTTCCGGCTTGCATAAGCAAAGGGGTAATCTCGCTCAATTCTAAATTGTCTTCGGGTTCTAATCCCAATTGGTTTTTCCGATTTGCTTTTAAAAAGTCTATGTAGTCGATAAGTACTATGGCATTGTTTACTACTACTCCGGCTAAGGATACAATGCCTATTCCGGTCATAAGTATCACTATATCCATTTTAAAGGTAGCCAATCCGCCAAAAACTCCAATGGTGCTGAATACAATGCTGGCAATGATAATCAAGGGCTTGGCAAAGGAATTGAACTGCGAAACCAAAATAATGGCTATCAGTGCAATGGCTATTAAAAGGGCATTGATTAAAAAGGTCATTGTTTTTTGTTGTTCTTCCTGCTCTCCGGTAAATGCTATGGTATAGTTATCGGGCATGGTGAAGTTTTTTAATAAACTTTTCAATTCGGCATTGATGCGGTTGGCATTGTAGCCTTCTACTACGTTTGAAAAAAGGGTAATTACGCGGGTCATGTCTTTTCGTTTAATGGCACCGTAGCTTGAGCTGTAAGAAATATCGGCAACGGCAGAAATGGGAATTTTAACCAATTGTCCTTTTTGATTTCTGAACACAATGTTTTGGTTCATGAGTGCGGAAAGGTTGTATCTAAATTCTTCTGCCAAACGCAATTGAATGGGGTATTCGTCGTCTGGAGTTTTGAAGTCGGATATTTCTTTGCCAAAGAGAGCTGTTCGCACGGTGCTTGCTACTTGTCCGGTCGAAAGTCCGAAACGGCGGGCTTTGTCGCGGTCTATGTGCAAGATGATTTCGGGTTTTCCGGTTTCTACATTGATTTTTAACTTCTCAATGCCTTTGATGCCGCTGTTTTCTATTTTTACTATCAAACTGTCCGTAATTGCTACCAATTTGTCCATATCATCGCCGGCTATTTCTATGTTGATGGGCGCGCCTGTGGGTGGTCCTTCGGAGTTCTTTTCAACAAAAATTTCTATTCCGGCATAGGAATTGGGCAACTTGTCCATGAGTTGTTTCATAATATCGGAAGTGCTTATTCCTTCTCTAAATTCAAAATCGATGAATTTGATGGTCGAAATGGCTTTGTTGGGTGTATTTCCTACGGCAAAGTCGTTTTCGCGTGCAGCTCCGCTTCCTACGGTGGTGAGTATCGATTCGACTATCTTCTTGTTGGGTTGAAGAATTTTAGTTATATCTTTTTCTAACATCTTTACAATGGAATCGGTAGTGGTAACGTCAGTGCCTATGGGAAACTCGGCTATTACGTTGATGTATTGAGGTTCGCTGTTGGGGAAGAAGAGCATATTCAAATCGCGTGCGCCCATAAAGACAATGGAGGCGAAGAGTAAAAAAGTTGTTCCGCCTAAAATGGTGTAAGGCATTTTCCCGCGAAGGGTAAAACCGATGATGACGGAGTATCCGTTTTCTAATTTTACCAACACCACGTTTTGAAACCATTGCGATACATTAAAGAAAAATAGAATATTGGTTATAAACAAGATAACAAACAGCATGATGATATTTGCCAATGCAATGTTGTGTGTGGCATACAAAAGTATGGAAAGGGCAATGGCTATGCTCAAGCTTATCATGTAAAGTCTCTTTTTTGGTTTTTGAGACAACGCTTCTTTGTTGATAAATGTTTGTGCCAAAACGGGAACTAAAACCAATGCTACAAACAACGATGCCGTGAGTACAATAATGAGCGTAATGGGTAGGTATTTCATAAACTCGCCCATAATGCCTCCCCAAAAAGCCAATGGCAAAAATGCCGCCAAAGTAGTGGCGGTAGAAGAAATGATAGGCCAAGCGACTTCGCCCACACCGTTTTTAACGGCGTTGTAAACGGAATATCCCTCATCAATGAAACGGTAAATGTTTTCTACTACCACTATGGCATTGTCCACGAGCATACCCAGAGCAAGCACAAGGGCAAACAAAACCATCATGTTAATGGTTACGCCCATAAGTCCGAGTACGGTAAACGACAGCAGCATAGACATAGGAATGGCAAAGCCTACCAAAAGGGCATTGCGCAAGCCTAAGAAAAAGAACAACACGCCGATAACGAATATCATGCCTATAATCATGCTGTTCTCAAGGTTTGAAAGTTGCGATTTAACTATTTTCGATTGGTTGTTGGTAATCGAAATGCCTATGTCGGCAGGTAGTATTCCTTTCTTTTTAGCCAATTCGAGTTTTGCATACACTTGGTCGATGGCAGAGAGTAGATTTTCGCCCCCTTTTTTAATTACTTGAAGCGAAACTACGGTTTTGTCGTTTAAACGGGCAAAGCTTTCGGCTTCTTTAAAGGTTTCTTTTACTTGGGCTATGTCTTTTAAATAAACGATTTCGCCGTCGAGGTATTTTACAATGATGTTTTCAATTTCTTTTACGTTTTTAAATTCGCCAATGGCACGTATGGAGCGTCTGTTCTTTCCCATTTTAATTTCGCCCCCCGAAATGGTAACGTTTTCGGCAGCAATGGCATTTTCTACATCAGAGAACGCCAAGAAGTTGGCTTCGAGTTTGTAGGGGTCTATGTTTATTTGAATCTCTTTTTCGCTTACGCCTTTAATATCGGCTTTGGATACTTCGGGTATGGTTTCCATGTCGTCTTGCAGGTATTCGGCAAACTTTTTCAACTGGTCTAAACTGTAATCGCCATACAGGTTGATGTTGATAACGGGAAACTCCGATAAATCGATGTCGGTAATTAAAGGGTCGAAGGGCAAATCGTTTGGCAAATCGCCTTTTACTTTGTCCACTTCGTCTTTAATATCTTGCATGGCTTGTTTAATGTCCGTTCCGGTTTCAAACTCCACAAATATCATGGAGGCATCTTGTGCCGAAGTGCTGGTTAGTTTTGTAATTCCTTTAACGGTTTTTACTTCCTTTTCAATTATTTTACTAATCAGGTTTTCAATGTCTTCGGGTGAGTTTCCCGGATAAGTGGTTTGCACCAAAACGGTGGGTATGTTTATATCGGGAAACAATGCTTTGGGCAAAGAGGAATAAGCTATGGCACCAAATACAATGATTACAAGTATAATCAAATAAATGGTATTTTTATTGTTGATGGAAGCCGTACTGAGTTTGAACTCCCGCGTTAATTTTTCAGTCATTTTTTTTATAATTATTAATTATTAATTATTAATTATTAATTTTTTTGCAAATTGATATTCAGTAATTTATAATCTATTTACGGTCTGACCGATGCTATTCATTATAAATGCTTTAGATTATAGCCATCCGTCAGACCGGATAAGCCGGTCGGACGGAAGTTTAATAAACAATGTAATTAATAGTATAAAAATTTGTAAACTATTGAAATTTAATTTACAACAAGTATCAATATGTGCGACACTTTTCAAAATGCAAAGGGCTAAAGCCCTGAAATTCATTGCTTTTTATTTATCCCGACCTAAAGGTCAGGGCAATTGATTTTCAATATTTTACATAAAAAATGTCATTCATATTGAAGTATATTATTAATTTTTTTGTTTCGCAATGGTTTCGCTTTGAGTTGGCATTAGCAAGGGTTTCGCTTTGAGCGAAACTGTTGCTCTTTTTCAAAGCGAAACGATTGCTTGTGTTAAAATTCAACAACCGTTCCGTTTTTCACTAAATTGTAGCCTTGTGTAATGACGGTTTCGCCCAATTGCAATCCTTCCGATACAATGGTATTTTCGTTGTCGGATTTACCCACTTTAATGTAACGCTTTTGAGCTACCTTTTTGCCTTTTTCGTCTTTAACGGTATAAATGAACGTTCCGTCTAAGTCGTTTCGCACAATAATGGAGGGAATCAGAATGGCATTGGCATTTTGAAAATCTTTCATCGTTATTTGAGCTACCATATTGGGTTTAAGCATGTTTTTAGAATTGGCAATAATCGATTGCACTTTTACGGTTCTGTTTCCGGCTTCGATAATGTTTCCAATGCGATGTATGGTCGATTCAATCTTTAGGGTAGCAAAGTTAGGGAAAGTAATGCTCACTTTGTCGCCTTTGTTGAGCGAAGCAATGTAAGCCTCCGAAACATTTGCATTCACATACATTTTATCGAGATTAACCAAAGTAGCAATGGGTTGTCCGGGCATAGCCATTTCGCCTACTTTAACCCGAATGTCTTCAATAATTCCCGAAATGGGAGCTTTAATCTTAGTCAATTCCATTTGTGCTTTGAGCGAAGCAATTCGGTTTTCGAGCGATTCTTTTTGATTTTTGGCTTCTAAGTATTGAATCTCTGAGCCTATTTTTTGTTGCCATAATTCGGATTGCTTCTTGTAAATGACTTCGGCTAAAGCCAAAGCCGTTTCAAGTTCCACCAAGCTCGATTTCAAAACATTGTCGTTGAGCGAAAACATGAGTTGTCCTTTTTTCACATAATTGCCCTCGCTTACCAAAACTTGTTTGATTTGTCCGTTCATTTCGGGGCTGATAAATGCCGACTCCACTGCTTCCAAAGCACCCGAAGCGGTGATGTAATGCTCAAAGTTTGAAGCCGTTGCAGTAATGACTTCTATTTTTAGAGCCGTACCCGCCGTGCTGTCCGAAATATGGTCGGTTTTTAACTGTTCTATTTTGCTGTTCAAATCGTCAATTTGAGTTTTGTACTCTTGTATTTTCGTATGGGCTTCTTGTTCGGTCATTTTTCCATCGCCACAGGCATTTAAAAACAAGGCAAAAGCTATTATTAAACTGTATTTCTTCATTTTATTTATCATTTTGTCAAAATTATATTTAAAATTATTTTTTTTTGAATTAAAAAAACGAACTGTTATCGTTTATTTTGAAAGCTTACAAAAATCGGTTCGACCGGCTTGTCCGGTCTGTCCGAACTTATTGTAAGTGCCTGCCCGTTAGACCCAACAAGCCGGTCAGAGGGATAAATTTTGAGTTTTCTTTCAAATACTATTTAGAAAGTAAATTTTCCAACTCGGCTTTCTTATTGAGCATTTCCATAAGTGCCGTAAAATAATTGGATTGAGTACCCAGATATTGATTTTGAGCTTGAGTTAAATCGGTATTTGAAGCCATGCCTTGTTTGAATTTAACCAACGTTTTATCGTATATCTTTTTTGAAAGCTCCATGTTTTCTACCTCAAAGTTAAAAGTATTGATGGCAGCGTGCAAATCGTTTTGTTTTTGCAACACTTCCGTATTTAAACCTTGTATGGTTTGTTTTTCAATCACTTCGGCAGATTCTACATCTATCTTGGCTTGTTGCACTCTGGCACGGCGCGCGCCGCTGCTAAAGATGGGAATGTTCATTTGCAATCCGGCAACCGTTGTGGGATACCACTCGGAAGTGAACAAATCGCCAAAGTTATTGTTCTGTCCGTTCTTTGAATAACTCAAAAAGGCAGAAATGGTTGGCAGAAAAGTAGATTTCTGATATTTCAATAGATTTTGATTGACCACTACATTCAATTCGGCTATCTGATAATTGATGTTTGAATTAATATCGAAAGAACTGATAGTAAGTGAGTTCAAATAATCCGTTTCCACAAAATCGTCCAATTTATTGGTAAGCGTTATTTGTTTATCAAAGTCTATTCCCAACTGAAATTTGAGTAAACGCTCCGAAACCGTGAGCATACGCTCAATACTTTCCTTCGATTTCTGAATGTTTTTTTGCGTAAGCTTTAATTGGTCTAAGGTTAGGTCGTCGATAAACCCTTTTTCAAAGGTTTTTTGAGTTTCTTCAACCAATACGTTCATATTTTTGAGCGTTGAGTCAATGATTTCGAGGCTTTTTTGCGAAATAAGCACCAAATAATACGACTTGCTAACGTTTTGCCTAACGTCTTTTTCGGTTTTGGCGTGTTGCTTAATCGAAATGTCTTTGTAAATGGTAGTAGCCTGCAAACCAATGAAGTACTCGCCGCTAAAAACCAACTGACTAAGGGTAACTCCAAAGCTGGCATTGTGTTGCGTACCAAAACTCACTTCGGCAAACTCGCCCGGTTGCCCGCCGAAAAATTCCGCCGGAATGAGCGAAACCGGAAGGTCGAGCATGTTTTGATATTCCGTTTTGGCATTGATTTGGGGCAACCCAATGGCAATGGTTTCGTTTACTTTCTTTTCGGCTTTGGTAACAGCCAAGCGCGTTTGCTGTGTAGAAAAACTATTCTCCACCGCATATTTTATGGCTTCTTCTAAGCTAAAACTTTGAACTTGTTGTAAAGTTTCGGTTTCCTGTGCAAATGAAATCAGAAAACCAAAAACAAACAACAACAGCAATTTCATTCTTTTTCTCATAATTCTTTTTCTTTTTTTTTCTTTAGAAATGTTTTTCTAAATTTCATTGTTTTTAATTTTTTGTTCTAAAAATTCTAACCCTTTGGCATTGGCTATTCCGCGAATGTGATAAATCATTATTTCTCGGTGAACGAGATTTAATTGGCTTTCGTGTTTGGCTATAAATTCTAAAAAATGCGAAGACGAAATGCGCGAAACATACAAGCCCGCTATTACTTCACATTTCAAATCCTCGCGATACAGTCCTTCGGCTATTCCCTTTTGCATATTTTTGGTTATATTTTCAAAAATATTTTTCTCTTTGTACTCCATCATTTGTTTGTACCTTTGCGGATAATACTTTTCCAAATCAAATTCAAAAGACAAACTCGAATTTTCCAACATCTTTTTTACAAACGAATTGACTGCAATCAGTTCGTCTATAGCATTTTGGCTTTTTTTGAAAATATCCGAAAATTCCACCCCTCGCGTATCGCGTTCGTTGATTAAGACTTTTTCTACCAACTCATTTTTATCTTTAATGTGTTGATACAATGTTTTTTTCGACATAGCCAATTCGCGGGCTATATCGTCCATCGATACGCTTTTGATGCCGTAACGCTTAAACAAAGCGCAAGCAGCTTGAATGATATTTTGTAGTTCTTTTTCCATGCTGCAAAAGTAGGAAACTTTTTACACTCCGAAAACTTCGGAAACTTAAATAATGTTAATAGTTTCCTAAGTATTGTTAAAATGTTTTTTTATACTCTAAATCGGTTCTTGTTTGAGATTTCAATTTTTATGGAAGTGTTTTTTAATGAGAGCTTTACTAAAGTTTAAATCGGTTTGTTTATTTTTAGGTTTGTTTAAAAAAAAAATTAAATCGTGTTAAAAAAAAATCGTTCATTTCTTTTTTCAAATCAAAACATTGATGTATTGAATTGAAAAAAGAAATGAACGAATTTTTTTAACTCTATGTAGAAAAAATAAAATTGGCTTTCCCTACAAAATAATCCGACTAACCATACTTAGTGTTTGAAAGAAAACTCAACTATTTTGAAAAAAAGCAAGGTTTAAATCCGTCTGACCGACTTGTTCGGTCTGACGGATAAGCACTTACAAACTCATCGGACAGACCGGACAAGCCGGTCGAACCGATTTTGGGTCGTTTTCTTTCAAACACTACTTAGGAACGAATCAAAAATAATTTAAAACAAGGCGCAATGCAAATTTGAAAACCGGAGCTTACTTTTGTAAGTGAGGATTTCAAATTTGCATTGGAACACCGTTATAAATTGTTTTTCATTCGTTCCTTACCCCACAATCAATACCGAAACATAAGCCGTAATGCCTTCTTCTCTACCTTCAAAACCTAATTTCTCGGTTGTTGTAGCTTTTATTGATACACAATCTGCCTCAATATTCATTGTTTTGGCTAAGGTTTCTTGCATTTGCGGAATGTAATCTTTTAATTTTGGTTTCTGTGCGGCAATTGTCGAATCAATGTTGCCAACTCGATAGCCTTTTTGGGCAATTAATTCAATGGTTCTTTCAAGCAGAATTTTGCTATCAATGTTTTTAAAATCAGACGAATTATCAGGAAAGTGAAACCCAATGTCGCGCAGATTGGCAGCACCGAGCAAGGCATCGCACAAGGCATGTATCAACACATCGCCGTCTGAATGTGCCACAGTGCCTTTGTAGTGAGGAATTTCTACGCCTCCCAGCACCAGCGTTTCATTTTCAGCTAAAGCATGAACATCAATTCCAAATCCGGTTCTAATTTTCATCATTTTTTAAGTTACGGGGTTAAAAACAGGTCTGTTTATTTTGCGCAAAAAATGAATTTTACTTTTCCGCATGTTTTATGAATTTTAAAATAAGGGAATAAGGCTTTATTTTGTTTTGTTATCATTTTTTACTAAGCGAAAAAGGTTGGTTTTCAAACCCTTATTCGCTTAGTAATAAAAATAAAATTCGCTGCCTCCCTTATTCCCTTATTTTTTTTAAAAAAGAAGAATAGAGGGATTTATTTTAAAATTTTTTTCACAAAATAAACAAACCCGTTAAGAACATACCAAGTTCTTATTTATAGAATGAGCAAGTCATCGTATCAATCTGTTAATAAACCAGTTTGCAGAAAATCAATTCATTTGCATTAAGCAAATCATTGATACGATGCCATGCGTTAATTAAAGAAAGATTTGCCAATTTTAAAAAAATGATTTATTTCTGTGCATCTCCTTTGGCAGAAAAATTGTATAAAAGCGAAAACCGAACGGTGTTGGCTAAAGGATTTGTTTTTCCGGCAGTGGGCATCAGATAAGAAAAATCGAGTAAAAGAGCCGTATATTTAATACCTATCCCTACGGTAAAATACTTTCGATTGCCTTTGGTTTCGTGTTCGTGAAAATATCCGGCACGAATGGCAAACGACTTATTGTAAAGATATTCTACTCCTCCGCTTATCATTATTTCATGCAATTCTTCTTTCGTACCTCCGGGTGCATCGTTGAACGACATAAAAATACCTTCGGCAACTCCTATTTCTGCCGGATTATTTCCTATTAAAATGCGGTCGCCAGTAGTTTCGTCAATAACATATTGTCCGGGAGTAGGAATGAGTAACTTATTAAAATCGGCTGTTACGGTAATTTCATTGTAATCATCTATGGGATAGCTCAGAGCAGTACCTACTTTTAAATTAATTGGCAAAAAACTCGATTCCGACTCATCGGTGTAAGAAATCTTATTGCCAATGTTTTGAATATTAAAACCCGCCGAAATTTTAGCAGGCTGTCCGTTCAGATTGATTGTGCTGTGATAATATCCGGCTAAATCGGCTGCAACGGCACGGGCTGCATGTGTTTCTGTTTCACTAATGTATGTTCCTCCGGTTAGATTGGAATTAATGTAGCGCATAGCCACCGAACCGGAAAACTGCTTGGAAAGTTTTAAGGCATAAGAAACATCGATTGCCAATTCATTTGGATTGTGGTCGCCGGCAGGGTCGCCTTGAATATTGGTAAAAATAATATTTCCTAACGAGAAATATTTTAGCGACATTCCGATAGTGCCTTTGTCATTAACTCTCTTGTAACCCGAAAGATAAGCCAAGCTAATATCGTCAATTAACGTTCTAAGCCACGGCGAGTAAGAAATACCTACCCCAAAATCGTTTTCAATAAAAGCATATTTAGCGGGATTCCAGTGTTGTGAGCTAACATCGGGTGTGGTAGCTACACCGGCATCGCCCATAGCACCTGCGCGCGAATCGGGCGTAATGGTCAAAAATGGAACGCCTGAAGTTACGGTATTAACTTGTCCGGCAAGTTCATCGTCTGAGATTTGGGCTTTTGTGTCGATAAACAAAGCAATCAACAGTAAGGAAAAGGAAATTTTACAAAATGTTCTCATCATTGATATTTAATTTAAAAAATTTGTATTCGATAATTTGTAAAGCACTTCTATTAAGTTCAAATGCTTTGGGATTGTTTTTTTGTAAAATTTTTTCAATAAAATCTAATTTTTATTTGATGAGAAATCTTTTAATTTATACTCGGCAAAATTATAAAAATGATTTTGATTATACAAAATTTTATTTTTTATTTTTTTTTTTAATAAATGAAATTACTCTTTTGTATAACGTTTTTTTTTTAATAAAATTATAAAAAAGCATTTCTATTCGTAAAATTCATTTGATTGTTTTGGTTTTGCACTAAAAATGTTTATTTTTGCAAAATAATTAAATAAAGATTTGGTTTTGAGATATTTTGTTCAACTTTCATACAAAGGTACACATTATCATGGTTGGCAAATCCAACCCAATGCTATAAGTGTGCAAGAGGTTTTAAATAAAGCATTTAGTACTATCCTGCGCCAGAAAACAGAACTAACCGGAGCGGGCAGAACGGACACGGGAGTTCATGCTTCTTTTTTTGTAGCTCATTTTGATACAAATGAACCGATTGCTGATATTGAAAAAATATTTTTTAGTCTAAACAATCTATTGCCCTTCGATATTGCTTTGCAAAAAATCTATGAAGTCGATGAGAATATGCACGCTCGTTTTTCGGCTAAAGAACGTGAATATCAATATTTTATTATCAATGAAAAAAATCCGTTTCGTTTAGAAACAAGCTATTATTTGCATCGAAAATTAAATGTAGATGCCATGAATGCTGCTTCTCAAATTTTGTTTGAATACAGTGATTTTACCAGTTTCAGCAAATTGCATACCGATGTTCAAACCAATATTTGTACTATTTACAAGGCTTTTTGGAGTTCTAAGGGCAGTGAGCTTATTTTTACCATTTCAGCCGACCGTTTTTTGCGAAACATGGTGCGTGCCATTGTAGGGTCGCTGGTAGATGTTGGGCTTGGTAAATCCGATGAAAAGCATTTTAGAGAAATTATTGAAAGTAAAAATCGTTCAAATGCCGGTTTTTCCGTTCCGGCAAGGGGACTTTTTTTAACCAACGTTATTTATTAAGCATTTGATATACTCAATTGTTGTGGGTTTTTAGGATTTTGGTATTGGGTTAAAAATTAATATTTACCTAATTGCTGCCACAAAAGTTTATTCCTTTCAATAGATAGCATTCCTATTTCATTGGTAAAATTTGTTGACCACTAATTCACTAATTATAAACGAATTATTATTCTAATTTGTGAATTTGTGGCTACAAATCAAATAGGATACCTATATAACCCAATACCCAATACCTAAAACCGAAAAACAATTGATTATAAATCTTCTACCTATTTTTGAAAAACATGGAAAAAAAGTGTTCATTTATGAACAAAATCCGTTCAGATACGAACATTTTTTACAATAAGTTTAAAAAGAATAATATAGTAATTGTTTGAAATACAGCAATTAATAAACTGTGGCACGGCTATTGTATTACTTCATGCGAAATAAATAATAATAACTAAATTTGGTTAATTTGGTTAATAGGTAGGTTTAAATTGGTTCTAAGTGTCGTCTGGTAAACGACACTTTTTTTTTGTTTATAAAAACGATTGATAATTTACAATGTAGTGCAAACCAATGCTTTCCTTTCTGCTTTGAGCCATTTTTATAATCAGATAAGCCACATTAATGGCATTGCGAAGTTCGCAAATTTCGCGGCTCACTGTGGAGCGTTTAAAAAGCTCTTCGGTTTCGGTATAAAGAATATTCAAACGGTCTAAAGCGCGTTTCAATCGAATTTCGGAGCGTACTATGCCCACGTAATTGCTCATAATGGCGCGAAGTTCTTTAAACTCTTGAGTAATTAATATCATTTCTTCGGGGTGCGAAGTTCCCTCATCGTTCCAATCGGGTATTTGATGGTTGAGTTCTATGTTTTTGAAAATACTTAAAGCGTGTTTGGCGGCGTTGTCGGCATAAACCACTGCTTCAATGAGTGAGTTGGAAGCCAAACGATTGGCACCATGCAAACCTGTCGCCGAGCTTTCGCCGGCAGCGTACAAATGAATAATACTGGTTCGAGCGTGTGCATCGACTTTTATACCTCCGCAAACATAATGCACCGCCGGAACAACCGGAATGTAATCCTTGGCTATATCTATTCCCAAACTCAAACACTTGGCGTAAATGTTTGGAAAGTGAGTTTTGAGTTCTTCTGCCGGAACTTGTGTGGCATCGAGAAAGACATGGTCTTCGCCCGAAATTTTCATTTCCGTATCAATGGCACGTGAAACCACATCGCGCGGGGCAAGTGAACCACGCGGGTCGTATTTGTTCATAAACTTTTCGCCTTTTCTATTGCGCAAAACGGCTCCTGCACCGCGAAGTGCTTCGGTAATTAAGAACGCAGGTCGCTCTTTGGGGTTGTAAAGTGCTGTGGGGTGAAATTGAATAAATTCCATATCGGTTACCGTTCCTTTAGCTCTGTAAACCATGGCTATACCGTCTCCGGTAGAAATTTCGGGATTGGTGGTGGTTTGGTAGATATTTCCTATTCCTCCGGTAGCAATAAAGGTGGTTCGTGCCAAAAAAGTATGTATTTTATGGTTTTCCATATTCAATACGTAAGCACCATAGCATTGAATATTGTTGTTGCGCCGGAAAACTTCCTGTCCTAAATGGTGCTGAGTAATGATTTCGATGGCAAAATGATGTTCAAGTACTTCAATATTGGGGTGTGTAAGCACTTTTTCTGAGAGGGCGCGCTGTATTTCGTATCCGGTTTTGTCTTTGTAGTGCAAAATACGATGCTCCGAATGCCCGCCTTCGCGTGCTAAATCGTACAATCCGTCGTTTGTTTTGTCAAAATTTGTTCCCCAGTTGATAAGTTGTTGAATTTGAGCCGCTCCTTGGCTTACTACCATTTCTACTACTTGTCTGTCGTTCAAATATCCACCGGCTACCATGGTATCTTCTATGTGTTTTTTGTACGAATCGGGGCTGTACGTTACGGCAGCTATTCCGCCTTGTGCCAATTGTGTGTTGGTATCGGTCATTTTATTTTTCGAAATCAGACAAACTTTACCCTCTTGGGCTACTTTAAGGGCAAAACTCAATCCGGCAACTCCCGAACCTATCACTAAAAAATCAACTTCTCGTTTCATTTATTTACTTTTGTAAAAAAAATATTTTTTTTGAAACCGCAAAATTAAAAACATTTGATTTTATGAATTAAATTTTATGTAAATTATTTTCATATTGCAATAAATGAAAAAAAGAAAACTTGGCGACTTGGCGTCTTGGCGTGAAAACAAAAAAAGAAATATCACGCAAAGACGCAAAGACGCAAAGGGAAAAAAAAATAAAACTTGGCGACTTGGCGTCTTGGCGTGAAAACAAAAAAAGAAAACTCACGCAAAGACGCAAAGACGCAAAGGGATAAAAAAATAAAACTTGGCGACTTGGCGTCTTGGCGTGAAAACAAAAAAAGAAAACTTACGTAACGAAAACTTGTACAATTTAGGATAAATTTATTCGTTTATTCCAATTTTGTAAGCATCTAAAGCCCGTTTTCTTGCAAAGGAGTGTTCTACAATGGGTTGCGGATAAAGTATTGTTCCCAATTCGGGCAACCATTTATTAAGGTATTGAGAATGTTTATCAAATTTCTTTTGTTGCTCATACGGATTAAAAATTCTGAAATAAGGAGCCGCATCGCAACCTGTGCCTGCTGCCCATTGCCAATTTCCATTGTTGGCAGAAAGCTCATAATCTAAAAGTTTTTTTGCAAAATACGCTTCTCCCCAACGCCAATCGATTAATAAATGTTTGCACAAAAAAGAAGCCGTTACCATGCGTACTCGGTTGTGCATGTATCCGGTAGCGTTGAGTTGCCGCATGCCTGCATCAACCATTGGGTAGCCTGTTTTGCCTTCACACCAAGCCCGAAATTCATTGGGGTTGTTTCGCCAAAGTATTTTGTCGTATTTGGATTTAAAGCTTTGTGTAACTACTTGCGGAAAATGATAGAGTATTTGCATAAAAAACTCTCTCCAAATCAATTCGTTTAAGAAAATTTCATTTTCGGAAGTTAATTTGCTTAAAATCTGCCGAATGCTCACCGTTCCGAAGCGCAAGTGTACACTTAAATAAGAAGTTGCATCAATAGCCGGAAAATCTCGCACTTCGGAGTATTGATGCAAATGCTCAAGTGAATAAGGTTTTACCGTTTGCAAAGTATTTTCAAAACCTATATCTTCTAAACTTGGGCAAGGAAATTCTTTTTCTACAAAATTATAAATCTTTTCTGAAAAGTAATCGGGCAATTGAATTTGTCTGTATTGTTTAAGCCATTGGTTTTTGTAAGGAGTAAAAACGGTGTAAGGGTTGGCATCGTTTTTTAAAACTTCTTTTTTTTCAAAAACAACTTGGTCTTTAAACGTATGAAAATCAATATTTTTTGTTTTTAAAAAAGTTTGAACATCGGCATCGCGCTTTCGGGCGTAGGGTTCGTAATCGGTATTTGTGAAAACTTGTTCAATTTCAAAACTTTCTGTCAAATGCTCCCATACTTTTAAAACGTTTCCTTTCAAACAAAGCAGCGAACTTTGTCTTTGGTTCAATTTTTTTTGTAAAAAAAGAAGTTGAGAATGAATAAAAGCCACGCGAGCATCGTTTTTGGGTAACTCCGAAAGTATGGCTTCATCGAAAATAAAAATAGGTAAAACTTTATGCTTGCTTTTTAAAGCCCAAAATAATCCGGCATTGTCGTCTAAACGCAAATCGCGCCGAAACCAAAAGATATTTATTTTCATTTTGCTGTATTACTTATTCTAAAATACCTAAGCCCTCGCGCAGAATTTCTATTTCGCCTTGCGAGCAATCTACTATGGTTGAAGGCACATTGCCGCCGTAACCGCCGTCAATTACGCAATCCACTATGTCTTTGTATTTTTCGTAAATTAATTCAGGGTCGGTGGCGTATTCTATTAAGTCGTCTTCGTCGTAAATGGAACTCGACAAAATCGGATTGCCCAAGGTATGAACAATTTCGCGCGCTATTTTGCAGTTGGGAATGCGAATGCCCACTGTTTTCTTCTTGCTTTTAAAGAGTTTAGGCACATTTTTGCTGGCACTGAGTACAAAAGTAAATGCTCCGGGCAAATTTTTTCGCATCAGTTTGAATACATCGTTGTCCACTTGCACCGCGTAATCCGACAAATGGCTCAAATCGTAGCATATAAATGAAAAATTGGTCTTTGCCAGATTAACTCCTTTTATTTTAGCCACCTTCTCTACTGCTTTGGGATTGTTTATATCGCAACCTATCCCGTAAACCGTGTCGGTTGGGTAGATAATAATTCCTCCATTTCGCAAAATATTAGCCACTTGGTCTAATGCTTTTTGATTTGGATTTTCTTCATACAGTTTTAAAAATAGAGCATTTGCCATTTTATTTGTTTTTTAGGGTACAAAAATAGTAATTTTATTCATACTATTAAATATAAAATCATTGTAAAGAATTTATTTGTTCAATTTTTCCAAATCTTCCGGTGTATCAATGGCTATGCTTTCGTAATGAGTAATGAGCGTTTTTATTTTGTAATTATTTTCCAACCAGCGGTTTTGTTCTAAACTTTCGGCTAATTCGAGAGAAGAAGGCTCCAGTTTGGTTATTTGTGTTAAAACAGCACTTCTGTAAGCATAAATGCCAATGTGTTTGTAAAAAGTATGCGCCGAAAGCCAATTTTCGGTAGGTAAATTTCGTAAATAAGGAATCGTAGAGCGACTAAAATAAATAGCATTTGATTGAGCGTCTAAAATAACTTTGGGCGAATTGGGATTAAAAAGCGTTTGACTGTCGGTTATGGGTTTAATAAGAGTAGCTATTTGAACTTCAGGCAATTCAAATGCCGAAGCAAGTAATTTTATATGCTCTGTGTTTAAAAAAGGCTCATCGCCTTGAATGTTTATAACTACATCAAACTCAATTCCTTGTTGTTTGTAATTTTCCACTACTTCGGCGCAACGGTCAGTTCCGCTTTTGTGATGCGGCGAAGTCATTAGGGCTTCGCCTCCAAAGCGTTGAACTTCGTTGAATATTCGAGTATCATCAGTTGCTACAATAACTTGGTTTAGAACAGCTTTACTTTTTGTGTAAACATGTTCTATCATGGTTTTGCCCTGAATTTTAACTAAGGGCTTGCCCGGAAAACGGGTCGAAGCATATCGGGCTGGAATAATGCCAATAATTTTCATCTTTTATTTTATGTAAAAAAAAATTTGACAAATGTAAAACAAAATTTATTTTTGTAAGTGTATTTATATTGAAAACGGTTTAAATTTGCTAAATTTTTTAAATTATACAAATTTATAATACATTTGGTAAAACAAAATATAAAGTAACGAATTTAAAAGTTATCAACATCACACGAAATAATAAACCATTTAACCAATTATAAGAATAAACGATTTATGACAATAGAATTTTATGGTACAAAAATCCATTACCAATTGCAGGGCAAGGGCAATAAAGTAGTCTTATTGCATGGATATTTAGAAGATTCAACCATTTGGGGTGAATTTGCCGACGAATTATCACAACGTTTTGAGGTTTTAAGTATTGATTTGTTAGGCCACGGTCTTTCCGATGCACCTTTTAAAGAATCGACCACCGATATTCAAGCCGATATAGTAGCTTTTGTAATGAAAACACTTCAGTTTGAAAAAGCTGTCGTTTTTGGGCATTCGATGGGAGGCTACGTAGGCTTGGCTTTGTTGGAATTTTATACCGATATGCTTGCCGGATTGTGTTTGTTTCATTCACACCCTTTTGCCGATAGTGAATTGACTAAAGAAAACCGCTTTCGCGAAATCGAACTCATTAAAGAAGGTAAAAAAGATTTGCTCATCATGCAAAGCATACCTAAAATGTATGCTCTTGAAAATCAAGAAAAGTTTGCTCAAACCATTGAACAAACCATTCAAAGAGCCATTTCCTTTTCGGAAAAAGGAATGATAGCAGCTCTTATGGGTTTGCGAATGCGACCCGATAGAAGTGAAATTTTAGCAAATACAGAAATACCAGTGCTTTACATTTGGGGACAAGAAGATAAATTTGTATCAAAAGAAACCTTTGATAACATTCGTTTTCCGAAAAATACTCAAATTGCCATTCTTCAAAATTCTGGACACAACGGCTTTATTGAAGAGAAACAAAATACGCTAAACATTTGCATTCCATTTATTCAAAAAGTTGGAAGCTAAAAGCTTTCCTTTTGCAATATTCTGTTTGTAAAATACTCACTTTCAAAAACAAATTATAAAGAACTTACTGATACGATGACTTGAAGTCATCGTATCAATATACTTGCGCCCCCCTGCCCCCTAAAGGGGGAGTTTCACCAACACGTTGATATAGCCCCCTTTAGGGGGTTGGGGGGCGGTGTAGTTTTTTTTCAAAAAAAAGAAGCGAGGTGTACTTACACCTTGCCAATAAATTTTTCAAAGTAGGGCGAGGTGTACTTACACCTTGCCAATAAATTTTTCAAAGTATGGTGAGGTGTACTTACACCTTGCCATTAAATTTTTCAAAGTATGGCGAGTCGTACTTACAACTTGGTCATTTTAAAAAAAATATAGGCAAGGTGTAAGTACAACTTGGTCATTTTAAAAAAAATATAGGCAAGGTGTAAGTACAACTTGGTCATTTTAAAAAAAATATAGGCAAGGTGTAAGTACACCTCGCCCTACTTTGAAAAATTTATTGGCAAGGTGTAAGTACACCTCGCCCTACTTTCAAAAAATAAGTGGCAAGGTGCAACTGCGACTCGCCCTACTTTGAAAAATTTATTGGCAAGGTGTAAGTACACCTCGCCCTACTTTGAAAAATTTATTGGCAAGGTGTAAGTACACCTCGCCCTACTTTCAAAAAATAAGTGGCAAGGTGCAACTGCGACTCGCCCTACTTTGAAAAATTTATTGGCAAGGTGTAAGTACACCTCGCCCTACTTTCAAAAAATAAGTGGCAAGGTGCAACTGCGACTCGCCCTACTTTGAAAAATTTATTGGCAAGGTGTAAGTACACCTCGCCCTATTTTAAGCAACGGGGTCGCTTAAAGCGACCCCGTTGCTTTGCCAACTCAAAGCAACTCCGCCAGCTTGCTATACCCATAGCCACTTTTTACTGATACGATGACTTGAAGTCATCGTATCAATATACTTGCGCCCCCCTGCCCCCTAAAGGGGGAGTTTCACCAACACGTTGATATAGCCCCCTTTAGGGGGTTGGGGGGCGGTGTAGTTTTTTTTCAAAAAAAAGAAGCGAGGTGTACTTACACCTTGCCAATAAATTTTTCAAAGTATGGTGAGGTGTACTTACACCTCGCCCTATTTTAAGCAACGGGGTCGCTTAAAGCGACCCCGTTGCTTTGCCAACTCAAAGCAACTCCGCCAGCTTGCTATACCCATAGCCACTTTTTACTGATACGATGACTTGAAGTCATCGTATCAATATACTTGCGCCCCCCTGCCCCCTAAAGGGGGAGTTTCACCAACACGTTGATATAGCCCCCTTTAGGGGGTTGGGGGGCGGTGTAGTTTTTTTTCAAAAAAAAGAAGCGAGTCGTACTTACACCTTGCCAATAAATTTTTCAAAGTATGGTGAGGTGTACTTACACCT
>DYNA01000005.1 GCA_020721325.1 Paludibacter propionicigenes | reverse complement strand
TATTAATTTTGGTTTTATTTGATTTTTATCATACTTTTTGAATCACCATCAAATATTATTTTTGTCTTTTTATAAAAAAATTCCATTCTTTAAAAATAGTAAAAAGTGAGGAATTTGATAAGATGCTGAAAAACAAAGAATAACATTTTATTTTTCGTATAACTTAGAAAATAAAATTTTAAAAATATGTGTAAAGAAAATTTTTCAATCGTAGGCAGAATTTGGATTAACTGCAATGACGATTCATTTATCGGAAACGGTAAAATCGAGTTATTAGAGCGAATTAAACAGTTAGGGTCGCTTAGAAAAGCCGCTGCCGAAATGAAAATGTCGTATCGACAAGCGTGGATTAACATTGACAAAATGAACAAAGCTTCTAATAAACAAGTAGTTATACTCAAGCGGGGTGGGAGAGAAGGCGGAATAGCTCAAATAACAGAATTTGGTGAAAAAATTTTAATTACCTATAAAAATTTACAATCCGATTTTGAAGTTTTTTTAACCGAACAAACAAAAAAATTGAACGACATTTAGTTATACTATAAACGATAATTTATTTCAAAGGTTTAATTATAAAGTAATTGCATAAGAATAAAAGTTTCAATTGTAAACGTTTAGAAATAAATTTACACTTTTCTTTTTTACAAAGTATCGTATTTTTTTTGAAAAAATTTGTTCGTTATTTTTTTTATTTTTTATTTTGCACCGTTATTCATTAATCAACATAACGAAGAAAGATGAATATTTTTTTTGTTTGTCATTATTCATTTTAGTATATAACGTTTTTTTTTAAAAAAGAAATATTTATGAGAAGCTATTTATTTTTTTTACTGGTTTTTATATTGATTCTTTCAAAAGTAAAAGCGCAAAATACAATCGACACAACTTTTAATAACGTGAAAGTTTACGAACTTGGTGAAGTGGTTGTTTCAGAAAGCATTTTGGAAAAATCGGTAACACAATCGGAAATGCAAAAATTGAATACGATAGATGTGGCTAATTCAATAAGCATTTTACCTTCCGCAACGCTGGTAAACATTGGAGCAAGAAATGAAAGTACAATTTACCTTCGTGGTTTTGACCTCAGAAGTGTTCCGGTTTTTGTAGATGGCATTCCCGTTTACGTGCCTTACGATGGTTACGTAGATTTGGCGCGGTTTACCAATTCCGATTTGTCGAAAATAGAGATTTCAAAAGGCTATTCTTCCATACTTTTTGGCGCAAATACCATTGGCGGGGCGATTAATTTAATCAGTTCCAAACCCACTGAAAAGCTCGAAATAAATTTAAAAGCCGGACTTTTGACCGGAAAAGGCTATTCTACCAGCGCAAATATAGCAAGTAAAAGGGGAAAATTCTATTTTCAAGCCCATTTTTCAAAGTTTAATCGAGATTTTTACAAAATTTCGCGAGATTTTGATACTACAAAGAATGAAATGGATTGGAAAAGGGACAATTCATTCAGAAATGACGATAAAATTAGCGTAAAAGTAGGTTTTACTCCCAATTCAACCGATGAATATTCCATTAATTACGTTTTTCAACACGGCGAAAAGGGAAATCCAATTTATTTAGGTGATGATGCTTCGGTTAAAATCAGATATTGGCAATGGCCTGTTTGGGACAAACAAAGTGTTTATTTTATTTCAAAAACGACCATTGCCGAAAAGAGTTATTTAAAAACCCGATTTTTTTTCGATAATTTTAAAAATACTTTAAAAAGTTTCGATAACGATTCTTATTCAACACAAAATAAAAATTATTCATTTACAAGCTATCACAACGATTATTCTTATGGTAGTAATATTGAAATAGGAACTGAATTGATTAAAAATAATGTGGTAAAAATTGCCGGACACTATAAATACGATTTGCACCGCGAAAACAATGAAGGTGAACCGATTAGGCACTTTGCCGATAATACTTTTTCTTTTGGTGTTGAAGATATTTTTTCGCTCGGTAACCAATTAAAATTAATTCCCGGATTAAGTTACAATTTGCGAAATAGCATTCAGGCAGAAGATTACAATTCAAGCTCGGAAGTTATTTCAATGTATCCCGAAAATAAAAATTCAGCAACAAATATTCAATTGGCTGCTTTTTACCAATTTACTAATCACTTAGATTTAAGTTTTACGGTAGCGCATAAGACTCGTTTTGCAACCATGAAAGACAGATATTCATACAAATTAGGCATTGCCATTCCAAATCCCGATTTAAAATCGGAAAGAGCTTTGAATTATGAATGGGCTTCAAAAATCAAAATTAATGATAAATTTATAGTAGAACCAGCCGTTTTTTATTCAAAAATTGATAATACTATACAATTGGTTAACAATTTACAAGAGGGGCTTTACCAAATGCAAAACACCGGGAAAGCTGAATTTTATGGCGCAGACATTTCTATTTATTTTCAAATTTTGCAAAATTTAATGTTCAATGCCAATTATACTTACATCGAACGCAACAATATTACCAATGCCGATATTGAATTTACCGATGTTCCGAACCATAAATTTTTTGCTTACATCGATTATTTTCCGGTAAAAAAAATCGAATTTGTTTTTTCAAGCGAATACAATTCCGACCGATTTAGTACAAGTTATGGAACTATTTCGCCCGAATTTGTAGTTTTTAACACTCAAATTTCGTATATTTTTGCAAAATATTTCAAAATACAAGCCGGTATAAATAATATTTTTGATAAAAATTATACCTTAATTGAAGGTTATCCCGAAGAAGGTAGAAATTTTTATTTTTCCTTAATATTTAATTTAAAAAAATAATTAACAGCGTAAATTGTTCGTAAAAGAATTTTAAAAAAATGACCAAATTCGTTTCTCTGACTTGTTTTTTTTGAAAAACATTTATAAATTCAACAAACAGACCTACAAAGTAGATTAAACTGCGGAAAAATAGTGCAAATTAATTAAAAAAGCATTTATTTTTTTCGTAAAAAATGCGTAATTTTGTGTTTTTTTTAGAAATTTCAAAACTTACAAATTCACGCACTCAAACTGTTTCAAATGATATTGCAAGAAACAATTAACTTATTAAAAACCAAGCACAAAGCCTATATCGAGTCGTTGCATCTTGTCGATGTGCGCATGGGTGTTTTTATGACGGCAGTGAAACTTTCTGACGAAAGTTATGGAATTTCGAGTACGGTTACTCCAAATTATAATCAGGTACATTGTAAAAAAGAAATGCGGGATTTTGGCGAATTTACTTCAGGAAAAATGGCTGGTTCGCGTGTATTGGATTTACTCGAAACGACCAAAAACAATGAGTTTATTACTACTTTGCAAGTTGCGGTTATAAATGCTATTTCGTCTCGATTTTTAAAAAGGCCGGATTATAAAATTCTTTCAAATACCGACCCTATCGATTTAATTTCTTCTGTTTCAGACAAAACGATAACTATGGTGGGCGCATTTCATTCGTACATTCAGAAACTTTCAAAATCAAATCACCAATTGCATGTTTTGGAATTTAATGAAAATATTTTTTTGCCGGAAGATAAAAAATATTTTGTGCCAGCCAACGAATACAATCGAATTTTACCCATTTCAGATATTGTAATTATTACTGGTTCAACTCTGGTAAACAATACTTTAGATGATTTATTGAAATATATAAAACCTCAAACTCAAATCATCGTTACCGGACCTTCGAGCAGTTTTATACCCGATATTTTATTTAAAAAAAATGTGAAAATAATTGGTGCTGTAAAAATAACCAAGCCCGAAATGATGTTTAAAGTAATTAGCGAGGGCGGCGCAGGTTATCATACATTTGAATATGGTGCCGAAAAAATTTGTATAATCAATGAATGAACTTTCAAAAATAGATGAAAAGTGGCTTAAATCTGCCATTATAGGAACGGTTTGGGCTTCGTCAGAAATAGTTTTGGGCAGTTTTTTGCATAATTTGCGCATTCCTTTTTCAGGAAGTATTTTAACGGCAATTGGTGTTGTAATTCTCATTTCGGTGAGTTTTGTTTGGAAAGAAAAAGGGCTTTTTTGGCGTGCCGGATTAATTTGTGCCATAATGAAAACCATGTCGCCGAGTGCCGTTATTTTTGGACCAATGATAGCCATTTTTGTAGAAAGTTTGTTGTTAGAATTTTCAGTCCGACTTCTGGGAAAAAACTATTTTGGTTTTGTAATTGGTTCTATTTTAGCTATTTCGTGGAGTTTTGCTCAAAAAATTATAAACTTTTTAATTTTTTATGGGTTTAATATAGTTGAGTTATATAAAAGTATAATGAAATTTACCGAAAAACAATTAAATTTACAATTTGATACATTATGGTTGCCTATTTTAACATTGTTTTCAATTTACGCTCTTTTTGGAATTGTTTCGGCAATTATAGGTATTAGAACCGGAAAGAAAATACTTTCACAGCCATTAATCTTTAAAACACAAACTATCGAAAAGCAAGATAAGAAAAATAATAATCCGGTAAAAAATGATTATTCTTTGTGTTGGTTGTTTTTGAATATATTGTTCATTATAAGCTCTTTACTTACTATTGCGCTCTTGAATTGGAAAATTTGGGTTGCAACAAGTGTTTTGATTGTTTTGATATGGATTTTAAAGTACAAACGCGCTTTGCGGCAATTGTTACGACCAAAATTTTGGATTTTCTTTGTGGCTTTAACTATGCTTACTTCCTTTGTATTCAGTCAATTGCAGTCGAAAACTTTAACCGATGCTTTTTTAATAGGTATAGAAATGAATTTTAGAGCTACGCTTTTAATACTGGGTTTTTCTGTTTTGGGAACAGAATTGTACAATCCCAAAATTAGCTCTTTTTTTGCAAAAACTTATTTTAAAAAGCTTCCTTTTGCGCTCGAAATTGCATCGGAAAGTTTACCGCAAGTCATTTCTAATATTCCTGATTTTAAAATAATTATAAAAAATCCTACGCAAATAGTTTCGCAATTGATTGCTTTCGCAGAAATGCGTTTTAGAGAACTTTCCGAAGATTTCTCTAAACCGAAAATATTTATTATTACTTCAAAAAAAGATTCTGGTAAAACTACTTTCGTTAAACAAATTATTCCTTTTTTTATTCAAAACAGTATTAAAATTGGAGGTATTTTTACCCAAAAGCAGGTAGAAAACCAACAAAGAATTGGTTACGATGTTGTTGATATTCAAACAAATAAATCAGAAATTTTTTTAAGAGAAAGTGGAGAAAATGATTATGAAAAAATCGGTAAATTTTTTATTTTCCCGCAAGGTGTTAAATTTGGAAAAGAAAGTTTGCGAAAAGTTAAAAATACTGATATTCAATTAGTTATAATAGATGAAATCGGACATTTAGAACTTACCGGTAAGGCTTGGGCAAATGAAATAAATGAATTGCTTCAATATCAAAATTTTATATTTTTATGGATTGTACGCGATACTTTTTTAGCAGAAATTATCGAATTTTGGAAGTTAAAAAATTATAAAATAATTGATTTACAAAAAATAAGTACCCAAACTGCCAATCAAATAATATTAAACCAATTGATTGGCAAAGTCTAAAACACGAATATTAAACTTCATAAATTATTGTAAATTAGCTTTTTGCGAAAGCGTAACACTGACGCTTTTAATCACACCGCCCATTGGCGGATTGATTTTGCGCACTTTTACAGAAGCAGAGCTTAACCCATTCAAATTTTCAAATAAACGGTTCAAAATTCGCTGTGCAACATGCTCCAATAAATACGATTTTTCTTGCATCTCGCTCTTTATCAGATTGTAAGCTGTTTGGTAATTTACGGCATCTTCTAAATTGTCGGTTTGAGAAGCTTTTTCGGTTTCTACTTCCATTTTTAAATCTACAAAAAAATGGTTTCCCACAATTCGCTCTTCTTCAAAATGCCCGTGAAAAGCATAAAATTCCATGCCTTCTATTTCAATTATGCCCATTTTCATTTTTAAATTTTCAGGTATTTTTCAATGGCTAATTTCATTAATTCATTGTGGTCAAATGCCAAATTAGGTAATTCATTGATTGAAAACCATTTAACATTTTCAGCATCATCTTGGGCTGTAACCTGACAATTTTCGGCAGTTGCAAAGCCTACATAAAAAACAGAAATCGTTCGTCCGCGCGGGTCGCGTCCAACCGTTCCGATTGTTTTAAACTCTTGTAAATCAATATTTTTCAAGCCCGTTTCTTCTTCCAATTCTCTTTTGGCAGTATCAGCAATCTCTTCGTCCATTTCTACAAAGCCACCCGGAAATGCCCAAAAATTTTTATACGGTTCATTTTTTCTCTGAATGAGTAAAACCTTAGTTTCATTTTGCTGTTTTAAGAAAACTATCGAATCGGCTGCCAAAGCCGGACGCGGATATTCATAAGTGTAAGCCATTGATTACTTGATTATTATATTTTTGTTAGAACAAGTAAATTGCCACTAACCTATTTAATAAGAAAGTGGCAAAATTTTTACCTTAAAACTTATTAGGGTTTTAATTTTACGGCAGTGCCATAAGCCAAAATTTCTGCAACACCTTGCATCACTTCGGCGGTTAAAAAACGTACATTGACAACGGCATCTGCACCCATATCGTCTGCATGTTGGAGCATTCTTTGCAGAGCTTGCTCGCGCGATTGTGCCATTAATTTGGAGTATTCGCTAATTTCGCCACCAATAATGTTTTTTAATCCGGCAAGAAAATCGCGACCTATATTGCGGGCGCGTACCGTATTTCCGCGTGCAATGCCCAGAGTTTGAGCTATTTCGCGTCCTGTAATGTAATCGGTTGTTACTATTATCATTTTTGTATATTTTTTTAAAAAGTTAAGTTAAAAAAGTTTTTATGAAAATGTAGAAATTTGAAAATTTAATAGCTTCTAAAATCCCAAAGAATTTTAATTGATTTGTATATTTAAACAAGTATTTTTGATAATTCACATTTTCAAATTTCTATATTTTCAAATTTTTTACTGGAAATATAATTTATTGAAAACCATTTGTTTGCATTTTTCTATCTACTTTTTTCACTAAACCCTGAAGAACATTTCCGGGTCCAATTTCTGTAAATGAAGTTGCACCGGCAGCTATCATGTTTTCAACGGTTTGCGTCCAACGAACCGATGCTGTAAGTTGCTGAATAAGTTTTTCTTTTATTTCGCTTGGGTCAGTAGTTGGCTGAGCATCAACGTTTTGAAAAATAGGACAAACTGGCTTAGAGAAAACGGTATTATCGATGGCTTCTTTGAGTTCGGCGGCGGCTGGTTGCATCAAAGGAGAGTGGAAAGCACCGCCAACAGGCAATTTCATTGCTCGCTTAGCACCGGCAGCTTGCAATTTTTCTATTGCCATGTCAATTCCGGCTACCGAACCCGAAATAACTAATTGTCCGGGGCTGTTGTAATTTGCCGGAACTACAATTTCGTCTATTTCGGCGCAAATAGCCTCAACCTGAGCATCTTCCATGCCCAAAATGGCAGCCATAGTCGATGGTTCAACTTCGCAAGCTTTTTGCATGGCTAAGGCGCGTTTTGAAACCAATTTCAAACCATCTTCAAACGACAATGCGCCGGCGGTTACCAAAGCCGAAAACTCACCCAATGAATGTCCTGCAACCATCTCTGGTTCAAATGTTTCGCCCAAAGTTTTAGTGAGAATAACCGAATGTAAAAAAATTGCCGGTTGAGTTACTTTTGTTTGTTTAAGTTCTTCGGCAGAACCTTCAAACATAATGTCGGTTATTCTGAAGCCTAAAATTTCATTGGCTTTTTCAAACATTTCTTTGGCTTGAGCCGATTTTTCATACAAATCTTTGCCCATACCCGTAAATTGCGCTCCCTGTCCGGGAAAAATATATGCTTTCATTACTGTTTATTTATTTTTTTTAATTTTTTTTGCAAAAATACATTTTTCTTTGTTGAAAAACAATAATTGATGCTTTTTTCATTTTGAAAAATTTCAAATCATTGATTTTCATATTTTTAATTTAATAAAATTTTGATTTTTTTTTGTAAAAAAATTCTTAAAAAAAAGAAATTTGGTACAAAACTTCAAACGATTATTTTAGAAAATTTTCCGTTATGGAAATAAATATTTTAAAATAATTGATTATTAAAAATTGGATTTTCAATATTAAAAAAGAGTGATTTTCAATTATTTATTCTTATGTTTGGCTAAATATTTTTCGTGCAATTGATTGATAATTCCATCTGCAAGTCCAATTTTTGGAACAATAACTTCCTCCGCACCGGTAATGTTCATTAATTCGATAAAAACTTGTGCAGCCGGAACAATTACATCGGCACGGTCGGGGTTAATTTGATATGCTTTGATACGCTCTTTGATGGAAAGCGGTTCAAGCAGATTAAAAATTTCGAGTATGTGTTCGCGTTTGAGATTTTCATCGGGCTTTACTTGAGCTATCTTGCTCATTTTGTTTATGTTACCACCTGAACCAATGATAGCAGGCACGCCATGTTTTGCAATCAACTCCGAGAGCCAGAGTTTAAATTTCTGGCGTTCGGTTTCATCTACTGAATTGTTTAAATATCTGACTGTTCCTATTTTAAAAGAGTCCGATGCAATAATTTTTTTATTCGAAAAAAGGGTCAATTCCAAACTTCCGCCACCTAAATCGGCAGATAAAAATTTTTGGTCTTTTTCCGATTTTGTATGACTGCCGATGCCGTAAATAATTCGAGCTTCTTCTATTCCCGAAATCAGATTTATTTTAATTCCGGTTTGCTCGAAAACTTTTTTAATAATTTGTTCTCCGTTGGAGGCTTCACGCATGGCAGAAGTGGCGCAAGCTCTGAAAGCTCTTACTTTGTAAACTGTCATAATTTGTTTGAAAGCCTTCATGGATTTAATTAATTCTTTGGCTTTTTTCTTGCCAATTTTCCCTTTTTTAAAGGCATCGAAACCTAAGCGCAACGGAATACGAATAAATGTAGCTTTTGATTTTACAAACTCTTCTCCATCTTGCATTATATTCATTATCAGAAGTCTAACAGCATTTGTTCCAATGTCGATTCCCGCAAAGCGCAAGACCTCCATGCTTTCAATTCTTTCTTTTTTCATTTTTTTTTACATTAAAAAAATAACTTCGTTTTACAAAGTTATTTATTTGATATTCTTAATATTTATTGATTAAATAAAATTTGTTTCAAGTGTTTTTTCTGCAATTTGCGAGGTAATGTATTTTATAATTTTCTCTTTTTCAGTAGGTTCGAACCATGTAATTGACTCATCGCGTTTGAACCACGAAAGTTGTCTTTTGGCGTAATGCCGCGAATTTCTTTTAATAAGTTCTATGGCTTTTTCGAGCGAATACTCGCCGTCGAAATGGGCAAATAATTCTTTGTAACCTACTGTATTTAAAGAATTTAGATTTTTATGTTCATAAAACTGACGCGCTTCTTCCACTAAACCATCGGCTACCATTTTATCCACTCGCGTTTCAATGCGCTGATAAAGAGCTTCTCTATTCATTTCCAACCCGATTTGAATAATTCTAAAAGGGCGTGTTTTTTTTTGGTTCAACCGAAATTTTGAGTATGGAATGCCGGTTTGTAACGTAACTTCCAAGCCTTTAAGCATTCGTTTGGGGTTTTTCAAATCAACTATTTTGTAATAATCCGGGTCGATGAGTTTCAACTGGCGGCGAAGGTAATCAATACCAGATTCTTTAAATTTTTCTAATAAATCATTTCTCAACTCCATATCTATAGTTGGCAGATAATCAATCCCTTTCACTACGGCGTCTATGTACATTCCCGACCCTCCGGTTAAAAGTATGTACGGATTTTCTTTGTGTAAAACTTCAATGGTTTCTAAAACTTCTTCTTCAAAAAGGCTGGCATTGTAATAATCGAAAATGGACTTGTTGCCTATAAAATGGTGCTTAACTGCTTGTAATTCATTGGGTTCGGGTACGGCAGTGCCTATTCGCAATTCTTTATAAATCTGTCGCGAATCTGCCGAAATAATTTCGCAGTTCAAATGCTGTGCTATTTCTACCGAAAGAGCTGTTTTTCCAATTCCGGTAGGTCCTAAAATGACAATTAAACAGTTCAAAATATTTTAAAATTTTTTGGCTTTTTTTATCAAGAAAAGAATTTTTTTTATGTTTACTTTATTCTTCTTTTTCTACAACTACATAAACATCTTCATCGGGATTTTTCATGTAGTAATTCTCTCTGGCAAAGCGTTCTAAGCTTTTTTTATTCCGTTTGAGTTCATCTAAACGAATGGAATCGGTTTTGATGCGTTCTAAATAAAATTCTTTGTCGGCTTTGAGTTTTTTCAATCGTTTTTTACTGCTTATTTGGCTAATCAGACTGTTTTCATCAAAAATAAGTATCCAAAAAACAAAGAAAACGGTTACTATCAAAAATTTATTTTTTAGATAGCTATATTTATTAAAAAAATTTGTTATTATCTTCATTATTAAATTGTTCTATGGTTAAATTGTTAATTTTTTTTTATTATAAAAATATTTATAAAAGATTTTAAACAACAAATTTATAACAAATTTTTGAAAACGATACAAAAATTATTTAACTATTTAACCAAAGAACTTTTTATTCAAAGAATTAAGCTTCTACAACGCGAGAAATTTCAGGCACATACGTTTTCAAAGTGCGCTCAACTCCTGCATGAATGGTTTGGGTTTTGTGCGGACAACCGTTGCAAGCACCCAACAATTCAACACGAACCTCCATGTTATCGTTAATTTCAACCAAACTAATATCGCCTCCGTCAGCTTGCAAATAAGGTCGAATTTGTTCGAGGATAACATTTACTTTTCTGTAAATTTCTTGTTTGTTTTCCATTTTATAAAAAAAATATAATCTATTGGTTATCAATGCGTTCCGCAACCTGTTGTATTGGTTATTTCCACTATTTTCGTAGGAGCTAATTTAGAATTTCGCTCTTCAATGTGCTGAATAAGATTTTCAGTTAGTTTTTCAAATTCTTCGGCAATAATGCTTTGCGACAAAATGGCAGGTTTTCCATCGTCCGAGCCTTCTCTAATGCTTTGTACCAAAGGAATTTGTCCCAAAAGCGGCAAATCATATCGGAAAGCCAAATCTTTTACACCATTTTTGCCAAAAATATAGTATTTACTCAACGGCAATTCTTCGGGTGTAAACCAAGCCATGTTTTCAATCAATCCCAAAATTGGAACTTCTATCTTGTTGGCTCTGAACATACTAATCCCTTTTATGGCATCGGCTACGGCTACATCTTGCGGCGTGCTTACAATAACGGCTCCTGTTACCGGAACTGCCTGAACCATAGTTAAATGAATGTCGCCCGTTCCGGGAGGAAGGTCGATGAGCATGTAATCGAGTTCGCCCCAAAAACCTTCGCTAATAAGCTGATTTAAAGCACTTGTAGCCATTGCACCGCGCCAAATCAAAGCGTCTTCGGGTTTTACAAAAAAGCCTATCGAAAGCATTTTAACTCCGTATTTTTCAATGGGTTCGATAAAATCTTTGTCGCCAAATCGTTTGATAACCGGACGTTCGCCTTCTACTCCAAACATTTTAGGCATCGAAGGACCGTAAACATCGGCATCGATTAAACCCACGCGCGCACCGGTTTTTGCCAAACCGATTGCCAAATTGACAGCCATTGTAGATTTACCCACGCCGCCCTTGCCGGAGGCAATGGCTATGATATTTTTTACGCCGGGTAATACTTTTTTATCTTCGGGCTTTGCATCTATTCGTCCCACGCTTACTTTGGAAGTAGCCAAAACATCAACTTCTATGTCGGTGCTTAAATGGCTGTGTATGGCTTCTTTACAAGCCTTTTTCATCGTTTTTTTAAACGGATTGTTAAACTGCGGAAAAACAAGACTAAATGTTATCTTTTCGTCCGAAATTTCGATATTTTCCACCATGTTGAGCGTTACAATATCTTGTTGTTTTTCGGGAAAATTGACTTGTTTTAAGGCTTCTAATATTTGTTCTTTACTAAATGCCATTTTTTATATTTTTTTTGTAAAAATTATTTTTGTAAAAAAAAATCTTATTTTTATTTAGTTTAAATAAAGCACAAAAATAATAATAATAAAAAATGAATGCAACTTTTTTTTTATTTTTTTTTTAAAAGTGATTTTAAAATTTATTTTTGTTTTTTTTTAAAAGGCAAACCCATTGCTAACTAATTGATAATTAGCACATCAATTGTTTTTTTTATGAAAATCATTTGATTATGTATAAATAACTCATTAACAAAATGTTACAAAGAGTTATTGATTTTAAAGAAATTTAAATTTCAATGTTTTTTTTGTATCATATTGAATTTAAGTTCACTACAAATTGATTGATTAAAGTTGCAACAAGCCACCTTCTTTTAATCGAGTCATTGCTATTCCTTCCCAAAACATTTCAAATTCACCCAAATCATCTTGTTCAAATAATTCTTTTAAGTTTTGAAATGTTATTTTTTCGTTTAAAAAAACGGAGGTTTTTTCCAACAAGTTTTTTATGAAAAGAGCATTTTTTTGGTTGATATTCAGCACAATATCTTCTTTGGTGTTGTGAATGACAAGTTCAGCCATTTCGGTGGGTTTTCCTTTTTTCAGTTTGGTATAAAATCGCAAAACGGGTTGATTTCCGAGCCAAACGATACGTTTATTTGTTTCATTTTCAGTGCTTTGGTTTTTTAAAGCTTTTTCAATTCTACGGTTTGGAATTTGACTCACCGGCGTTTGAAAATCGAACCAAACGTGAATGGGAACATCGAAGCCGATGCCGTGCATGTAATTGAATAAAGCTTTGCGCAAGCCTTCGGAGTATAAATCGTGATTGCAACCGTTGGGGTCGGTGTGGGGCAAATCGTTGTTGGCAAAGGGCGAATTTTCATTTTTTAAAGCTATAACGCCAAACTGGGACGGATTTTGACCGATTGCACTGTGTTTGGTCATTGTAAACTTGTGCCAGTAAGCCGATTGCACAATTCCGGCTTTGAAAAGTTGTCGAACCACATCGAGCGAGTCGATGGTTTCTTGAGCTGTTTGGCTCGGAAAACCGTACATTAAATAAGCATGAACCATAATTCCGGCGCGAGTAAAATTTTCAGTTACTTTTGCAACTTGTTCTATATCAACCCCTTTGTTTATCAATTTTAAAATTCTGTCTGAAGCCACTTCTAAACCACCCGAAACGGCTACACAACCCGAATGTTTGAGTAGTTGGCACAAATCGGCTGTAAAATTTCGCTCAAAGCGCACGTTTGTCCACCAAACGATATTGAGCTGTCTTTTAAGCACTTCGAGCGCAAAAGCCCGCATAAGCGAAGGTGGAGCGGCTTCATCTACAAAATGAAAACCGTTTTCGCCCGTTTGCGCGATGATTTTTTCCACACGGTCGCACAAAATTTGCACTGTGTTGGGTTCGTAGCGTTTGATGTAATCGAGTGTGGTGTCGCAAAAACTGCACTGCGCCCAGTAGCAGCCGTGTGCAAAAGTGAGTTTGTTCCAACGTCCGTCGTTCCACAATCGGTGCATGGGATTGGCAATTTCGATGACGGAAAGAAATTTTTTTAATTCAAAATCGGAATAATCGGGAGTGCCGATTTCGGATTGTTTTATATCTGTTTTTTTTGAATTACAAAAAAATATTTTTCCGTTTTCTAAAACAAAAGTTCGTACCAATTCATTTTTTTCAATTTTTCCTTCTACGTGTTTAATAATTTGTAAAATAGGCATTTCGCCATCGTCGAGTGTAATAAAATCGGTGTAATCAAAAATTTTTGTATCGGTTAAATCTCTCAATTCGGTATTGACAAATCCGCCTCCAAAAACAATTTTTATTTGAGAATAATGCTTTTTAATCCACTCCCCGCAACGCAAAGCTCCCAAAAGATTTCCCGGAAAGGGAATGCTCATTCCGATTAAAGTGGGTGAAAAATCTTTAATTTTCTCATCGAGTAATTCAATCATTATTTCTTCGGTAAAAGCAAGTGGTTGATTTAAACGAGCTTGCAATAAATCAAACGTATTTGCCGAAAGCCCCAAATGCTCGGCATATCGGCTAAAGCCAAAATCGGGTTCGATGGTTTCAATGATAAAATCGGATAAATCTTCGAGATAAAGAGTTGCCAAATATCGCGCTTTGTCGTGTATGCCCATTGTTCCGAATAGGCTTTCCGTTTCTTCAAGTTGCTCAAAACGAGAGGCTTCGGGCAAATATTCTTCGTTGAGAATTAAATAAGCTATATTTGGGTTTTTATTTTGTAAAAAATCAATTACAGGTTCTATCGTTTGTAGGTATTTATTCTGCAAAGCCAATATTCTTTGGGCATTGAGCGAAAGATTTGTATTTTTTTGATTTCCTTGCTCAAATATTTTTTTTATGTTTTCTTTACAAAAAATTTTCAAAATGGTTTCCATTCCCAAATCGGATTGTCTGGAAATTATATTTTGAGTATTTAAAAAACCTTTTAAATAAGCCGTTGCCGGATAAGGCGTATTGAGCTGAGTATAAGGTGGAGTTATTAAAAGTATTTTTGTATTCATCGTATAAATAAATAAAAAAAAATTAGGCTGCAAGATAGATTTTTTTTTATTATGTAAATGTTAAAAATTTTGTTTACCAAAACGTAACAATTTAATAATGTAACAATTTAACAAATTAAAAATCATAATTATTTGATTATGAAATATTTAAAAATCATTTTTGTTTTTTTAAGAAGTTTTAATTTAAAATAATAGATTAAAAATCAGAAAAAGAATTAATTTTGCATGTTTTTTTAAAAGAAAAAAGAAGAATTTAGATAGAAATTAAAAATTAAAACATGCAAAATATTAGAAACATTGCAATAATAGCTCACGTTGACCACGGAAAAACAACTCTGGTAGATAAAATGCTTTTACTTGGAAATTTATTCAAAGACCACGAAAAACCCGGTGAACTTATTCTCGATAACAATGACTTAGAACGTGAACGCGGAATAACTATTCTTGCAAAAAATGTTTCGGTAAATTACAAAGGTACAAAAATAAACATCATCGACACGCCCGGACACGCCGACTTTGGAGGCGAAGTAGAACGTGTTTTAAACATGGCTGACGGTGTTTTGCTTTTGGTTGATGCCTTTGAAGGTACAATGCCTCAAACGCGCTTTGTGCTTTCAAAAGCTATTGAGCTGGGTTTGAAGCCCATAGTAGTTATCAACAAGGTGGACAAACAAAACTGTCGCCCCGACGAAGTGCAAGAACAAGTTTTTGACCTCATGTACGCTTTGGGTGCTACCGAAGACCAAATGAATTTTCCGACCATTTACGGCTCATCGAAAAACGGCTGGATGTCGCACGATTGGCGTAAAGAAACCACTGATATAGTGCCACTTTTAGACACCATCATTGAGCATATTCCGGCTCCTAAATTTGAAGAAGGAACGCCACAAATGCTCATAACATCGCTCGATTATTCAACTTATGTAGGTAGAATAGCCATTGGACGACTTAAACGCGGTGAACTGTCTGTTAATCAAAATATTACACTCATCAAACGCGATGGCACTCGGAAAAAAAGCCGAATTAAAGAAATTTTGGTTTACGAGGGTTTTCAAAAAATGAAAGTAGAAAACGTAAAATCGGGCGAAATTTGCGCTTTAGTTGGAATTGAAGGATTTGACATTGGCGACACGATAGCCGATTCCGAAAATCCGGAAGCTTTGCCAACCATTTCCATCGACGAACCCACAATGAGCATGCTTTTTACCATCAACGACTCGCCTTTTTACGGGCAAGACGGTAAATATGTAACCTCAAACCACTTAAAAACAAGACTTTACAAAGAATTGGAGAAAAACTTGGCTCTTCGCGTTGAAACCACCGGAACAGCCGACACGTACAATGTTTTTGGGCGAGGCGTATTGCACTTGTCCATTTTAATTGAAACTATGCGCCGCGAAGGTTATGAACTTCAAGTAGGTCAGCCTCAAGTAATTATAAAAGAAATAGAAGGCGTAAAAAGCGAACCGATAGAAGAAATGACCATAGATGTAGCCGAAGAGTTTTCGGGCAAAGCCATTGACATGATTACCAAACGGCGAGGCGAAATGCAAAGCATGGTAACCAAAGGCGACCGCATAATTTTGCAATTTTTAATCCCTTCACGTGGCATTATCGGTCTAAGAACCAATCTTTTAACTGCCACCGCCGGCGAAGCCATCATTTCGCATCGTTTCATTGAATTTCAAGCCTACAAAGGCGATATTGAAAAAAGAAATGTTGGTTCGCTCATAGCAATGGAAACCGGAACAGCTTTTGCTTATTCCATTGATAAACTGCAAGATAGAGGCAAATTTTTTATCGACCCGCAAGAAGAAGTTTACGCCGGACAAGTAATTGGCGAAAATACACGCGCCGACGATATGGTAGTGAATGTTACGAAAAGTAAAAAATTAACCAACATTAGAGCTTCCGGTTCAGACGACAAAGTGCGTCTTGTACCGCCCATTAAATTTTCGCTCGAAGAAGCGTTGGAATACATACAAGCCGATGAATATGTGGAAGTTACACCCAATAACATTCGCTTGCGCAAAATTTATTTAGACGAAAACGAACGCAGAAGAAAAACAAAATCCGTTTAATTTTTTTACAAAAAAATATAAAAAAGCGAAATTTATTAAATAAATTTCGCTTTTTTTATTTTATATTTGCAAAATAAAAATTTAATTTTTACTTTTACTATATCAAAAAAAAAGAAAATTCGATTCAAAAGTACAAAATCTTTTATTAATTAATCATCTGATTATTATATTTTTACAAAAAAAAATAAAAACGATTTTAAAAAATAATTTTAACTCAATGCTTAGCCAATTGTATTCAGTAAATTTCAAATTTTACAAATACTTTATATTCAGTTATTTGATAATATAATATTCGATAATTAAAAAATTGGCAACGTGTATTTATTTTTTTTAACGAACAAAAACTTCAAAAACCTTAAAATTTATTTTTTTAAGAAAATGGAAAAAAATTTGCAAAACGAAAATGAAAAAAAAATAAGTGAAAACGAAGACACACTTAAAAAAAGTTATTATCCCGAATTGCAAGAGAAAATAGCTGAATTAGAAGCTGTTAATACCAATTTGCAAACTATTTTCGACAATACCAGCGATGGCATTGTCATTCACAACCGTTTTGGCAAAATACTTTCAGTAAACAATAGAGCTGCTGAAATGTTTAACATCGGTAAAACACTTGAAAATGATACACAAATAGTCGATTTTTATACTAAAGATATACATTTGAGCGAATTATTATCCATTTGGGAAGAAGTTTTACAAGGAAAAAAATTTTCAATTGAAATAGAAATCAGACAATTTGAAACAAAAAAAAGACTGTTCGTTCATATTTCGCACAATAAAGCCTATTGGTTTGGAAAAGAAGTCATTGTGGCTGTTTTAACCGATTTTACACAGCGTAAAAAATATGAAGACGAACTCATCAAAGCCAAAGCCAAAGCCGAAGAAAGTGATAAATTAAAAACCGAATTTTTGAGAAACATTTCACACGAAATTCGTACACCCATGAATGGCATCATTGGCTTTGCTAATCTGCTCAAACGCACCGATATAGGCGATAAAGAGCGAACCAATTTTCTGGGATTCATCTTGCGAAGCACCTACCGATTGATGAAAATTATTGACGATATTTTAGAAATTTCAAAATTAGGTACAAAACAAGTTGATGTTAAAGAAACAGAGGTAAATTTACTTGAATTATTTATTGAACTTTACACCCTTTTTATTGACAAAGCCAAAGAAAAAAACATTAATTTAACTTATAAAAACGAACTGAACAATAAAAAGTGTATTGTTTTTTCCGATAAACCAAAATTGCAACGAATTGTAGGCAATTTGCTCGAAAATGCCCTTCGTTTTACACAAAAAGGGTCAGTTGAATATGGTTGTTTGCTCAAAAATGACAAAATTGAAATTTATGTAAAAGACACCGGAATAGGTATAGCACAGGAACAGCAACAAATTATATTCGAGCGTTTTTCGCAAGCCGACAAAGGTTTAACACGTAGAATTGGGGGTTTGGGCTTAGGTTTGTCGATAGCACGCGAAAATGCGTTTTTGCTGGGCGGTGATATTTATTTAAAATCGGAAAAAGGTCAAGGTGCTACTTTTTTTGTAACGCTCCCCTACAAACCTGTTATTTCGCAAGAAGAAATTGATGCCATGAAAGAAATTGATGTGCCTAAAAAAGAATGCTATACCATTTTAATTGTGGAAGATGAAGAAGAAAATAGTTTTTATTTAGAAACACTTTTTAAGATAAAATTTAAAATGCCTTATGAAATTATTGTGGTAGAAAATGGAAAGCAAGCTATTGATATTTGCAAGCAAAATAAGAGCATTGATATGATTCTTCTCGATTTGAAAATGCCTATTATAGATGGTTTTGAAGCCGCTGAAAGAATTAAAGAAATGCGACCTGAGTTGCCCATTATTGTTCAATCGGCGTATGCCTCTAAAGAAAATAAAGCCCATGCTGCCATTGTTGGCTGCAACGACTTTATAGCCAAACCTATAAGTCTGGAAACTTTTTCTATGATAATTGAAAAATATTTAGCGTAAAAATTTTCAACATACTGGTTGTTAATAGATTGATACGAAAATTTCCATATCTTAGAAATTATTTATAAAAAAAAAGCAATTTTTGAAATATTTTTTGTATTTTCGCAAAGAAATTTTTTAATTTTTTCTTTTTTATGGAAAAAAATAATAATCAATTCATTCAGGCTGAGGTATTTTTTAGTTCATTAGAAACAACATTTTGGTTTTTAAAGGATAAAAAAAATGACCAAAAGTACAGAGTGGAAAATATACCGGAAGAATTAAAACAAGAAGGCTTAGAAATAATGGCTTACATTCAAATAGTACCGGAAGAAGCTTCTATTTTTATGTCGCCCCATATTAACATTCAATTAATAGAGTATAATATTGTAAATCAGGTAAATATATGAATACAATTCTTGCTTGGATAGGCGCGCTCTATCCGTATAGCTTTTTAGCTTTACTTTTGCTTTTTTCAATTTGGTTTATCTTTGATGTTAATAAATTGAAAATAAAGATATTAAATATAATACTATTTTTATCGGCTCTTGTTTATTTTGCATCTTTTTTTAGCCATTATCCCATCGAATGGTTTATGATAGTTTGGTTTTTACGCGATTTAGCAATTTTTACCTTATTTTTTAAATTTTGGGAATTATTTTTTCGGTTTAAAATTGTATCGGGCGTATTAGTGGCTGTTTTGGCAGTCGTTTTTGGATATTTGTATTATAAAAATGGAAAATTGCCCAATATTTTACCAAAAGAAAAAACCGAGTTTGTTTTTGAACCATCTGCTGAATTGCTTTTTGAATTATATAATTTAGAGCAAATGGAACAGCTTAAATTGCTTTTAAAAGATTTCAATCCTGAAATTATTCCGGCATTTCCTCATTTAAAAGATTCGGCAAATACAACACTTGACAATTGTTTTACTATTAATTTGAAAGACAGTATTGAGGCATCAAAGGTTAAAAAAATACTCGATGATTCTAAGATTGCAGTTTGGGTAGAGTACAACGAAACCATTGAAATTGAACCGATTAACGTTCTTGCACAATCACAAGGCGATAAATTTACTTGTCGCTCACTCAACGACCTTTATGTACTCGAATTGTGGGCTTTCAAATATATGGACATTGATAATTTTGCTACTCAAATAAAGAAAAAAAGTCCGCAAAAAAAAGCCAGAATTTTTATTCTTGATACCGGAGTGGATAGCCGACACGAAGATTTAAAAGATAATTATATTAGCCTTTCGGCAAAATACGACTCCGACACTCAAAAACACGGAACGCATTGTGCCGGAATAGCTTGCGCAGTATCAAACAATAAAATTGGAATTGCATCACTGAATTTAAACAATTCCCTTACTTCGATTACATCAATCACTGTTTTGCCGAAAGGTAGAGGAACGCAAGAGGCTATCATTGATGGCATTCTTTTGGCAGCAGACCAAGGTGCAGATGTTATTTCAATGTCGCTGGGTGGAAAATCAACTGATTTGTCGCAAATTGCTTATAATAAAGCCATTGAATACGCCAATTACAAAGGGGCAATTGTAGTAGTAGCCGCCGGAAATAGCAACGAAAACGCTAAATTTCACGTTCCGGCAGCTTGTAAAAACGTTATTACCGTAGCAGCGGTTGATGAAAAATTAAACAAAGCTACTTTTTCAAATTTGGTAAATGAAATGGAGTACAAACTTTCAGCTCCGGGTGTAAATATTTATTCTACCGTACCCAAAAACCAATATGAAAAATTGAGTGGTACTTCGATGGCAACTCCTTATGTAGCAAGCATTTTGGGTATATTAAAGGCATTCAATCCCGACCTCACTACACAAGAAGCTTTTGAATTGCTTAGCGAAACTGGAATGGAAACTCAAAATACCGCTGCTACCGGAAAACTTATTCAGCCATACAAAGCCTTGCAAAAGCTTAAGAAACCAACAGGCAAATCATTGGTAATGAGTTTTTTAAGAAAAACTATTTATTATTAGTGTTTACATTTTAAAAAAAATTAGAACAAATAAATCGAGCAAAGATTTTAGTTTTGATTTTTATTATAATGTAACTATAACTTTTCCAAAGCTTTAGAACTTTGGAAAAGTTAAAAGATAAATCGTTTAAAGTATAGTTACAAAAATCGGAAAGTATCGTATCAATTCGTTAAAAAACAGAATGATAAGATGTTATGTATATTTTCTTTCAATTATTTTTTTGATTTTAATACCCGAAAATATTTTGTACAAACTTTGCGGTCGTTTGAGAAGAGCCTATAATCTTTTTCGAGGTCAAAAGTATGAATATTGTGAGGTTTTTCAATGATTAAAGTTTCATGAACGCACCATTTATTAAGGCATTCTGAGTTTTCAAAAGCTATTTCCAGTGAAAAACAATTTGCATCCATTTTACCGATTTCAAGCATTTCATCTTTATTGGGCGAAGAAATTTGACTTTGTTCATCAAACGCATAAACACCGTAAATGGCTTTAAATAAGTGTATTTTAAGATTTTCTATTTGTGTCCATTCAAAATCGCTCACACCCGTTCCACCATCGAGATTAAAATAAATAATTCGGTTTTTCAAATTTGAAAATTCATTCAAACTATCCATCGAAAACAGAAACTGAAAAAATTCGTGAGCTACATAAGCTCCACTCGAATGGGCAACCACAATTAACTTATTTTTTTTATAATTTTTTTGGTATTTTAATATCTCAAAAGTTTTTTCGGCTAATTGTTTGGTATTTATTTCACGGTCTTTGTATAAAGAGTTTTTTGGTCCGCTTACTGCAAATAAATACTTAATTTTCAAATCATTACCTACATTTTTAAAAAGATTTTCAGTCCAAACCGAAACCCAATTTTTATGAGCAGTCCAGCCGCCGAAAGCCATTAAAATAGCATTTCCATTTTGATTTTCGGTCTTGGAATAATTTATTTTATTGTCAATTTCTACCCATTTTATAGTTTGACAAAACAATTGATAATGAGTGAAAAATAAAAAAAAAACAATAAATTTTTTCATGAAAAATTATGAAATAATTTGCTCTATCTGATATTTATTGCGCTCGTGCGAACTGCGTGAAATAAATTCGGCTAAAAAACCGGTTATAAACAATTGTGTTCCAAAAATAATTGCCAAAAGTCCTAAAAAGAAAAGCGGTCTTTCTGTCATTTTGTATTCGAGAAAAACAAATTTTGCAATGGTTAAATACAGCAAAATAAAAAATCCAAATAAAAAACTCAGTGAACCCCAAAGCCCGAAAAAGTGCATCGGGCGTTTTGCGAATTTAGATATAACCACAATGGAAAGCAAATCGAGAAATCCATTGATAAATCGGTCTATTCCAAATTTAGTATTTCCGTATTTTCGTTTTTGATGAACAACTACTTTTTCACCTATTTTATTGAAACCCGCACGAACAGCCAAAACCGGAATCCAACGGTGCATTTCGCCGTAAACTTCTATGGTTTTTACCACATTATTTTTATATGCTTTCAAACCGCAGTTAAAATCGTGAAGTTTCAATCCGCTCGCCTTGCGTGCAGCCCAATTGAAAAGTTTACTCGGAATATTTTTTGTAAAAACAGGGTCGTAACGCTTTTTTTTCCAACCCGAAACCAAATCAAAATCTTGCTGGGTTATCATTTTATAAAGCTCCGGTATTTCTTCGGGACTGTCTTGTAAATCAGCGTCCATCGTAATGACTACATCGCCTTGCGCGGCTTCAAAGCCCACATAAATGGCTGCCGACTTGCCATAATTGCGTCTAAATTTGATGCCTTTTACGGCTGAGTTTTTAGCTCTATGTGCTTGAATTACAGACCAAGAGGCATCTCTACTGCCATCATCTACCAAAATGATTTCGTAAGTAAAATTATTTTCCTGCATTACTTTCTCTATCCAAGTAATGAGTTCGGGCAACGACTCGGCTTCGTTGAGCAATGAAATTACAATTGATATATTCATGTTTTATTTTTTTAGCTTTTTTTAGAATTTTTCTTTTAATTTTTTATAAAAAAAAACAGAACTTAAATATTCTTTTTTTTAATCATAAAAACGCCAAAGAACTCCCCAATGGAAAGTCATCTTTTCCGTTGGATATGAATAAGTTGTATATGTATGAGAAAAATCCAAGAGCGTATTAAGATTTCTGAAATTGATAAAAGCCAAAACTTTTTTTACTTTAAAATTGGCATAAAATGAAAACATTGGAAAATTACCGCCTTCGTTGCCTAAAACGGAGGGGTGTGGTACCGAGTTTTGATAAAAAATACCCAATGCCGGATTGTAAGCAGGTAATTGATAGGCACTTGTAAATTCCATTTCTACTCCGGTTTCTAATTTCAGAGCTTTTTTAAATAATATAAATGAACCGAAAAGCTGCGTTTTGTAAATAAAATCAGGGATTTGTAAAATGGTTTTGTCCGAAATCAATTGATAATTTATTGCATTTGACCAGAAAAATTTTCCAAATTCAAAAGTTTTGTTCAAATCAATTGAGATAACTTGCATATTTTGAGTGTTTTGCACAGGCGTTGCTTCTTTTCCGAAATAAATATAATTTTCCAAATTTGCTATTTGAAGCCGTGCATAGAGTTTGTATTTTTTAAATTTTACCTCAAAATTTCCGTTTAATCTACCTTCTTTTTTAAATTGATTTTGCCAATTGTAATGATTGGAATAAAAATATTCGTAGCGGTAAAATGGTGTTGATTGACTGTAATTTCCAGACAAAGAAACTACAATAGAATCATTTTTTGTGATAAAAATTCGCTCCAAACTTCCGTTTAAAAGAATATCGCCACTTTTTCGACCGATTGTATAAAGTTCTCCGGCAGCAAACCAGTCCCATTTTTTTGCCGAAAAATCGAACAAAGCACCGCCAATGCTGGTGTTGACGTAATCAAAACTTGTCGGACGCGACAAAAAATTGGGGTGTAAAATTGAACCTTCGGGTAAACTTCCTCCCCAACTTGACGCTTGTTTTATTATTTGATTTTTTATAAAGGCTCTGGCTCTAAATTTGAATTTAGCTTGCTGATTTTCATTGAATTGCACTTGAAAAGTGTTTTCAAGCAAGCTGTAAAAAGTTGAATCGTAGGTGAAAGTAGCTTGTTGGTACGAAGGATAAAAATCGCTGGTCATATCTTTTTCATCGTTGTAAACTCGGCTGGCATGTTTTAATTTTAAGGTATGGTTAAATGACATCAATGGAACAAAAATGGTATCGAAAACCACAGAATCGGTCTTTTGAGCAGTCAAAATGCTGTCTTTTTTCACTTTATTAAAGCCAATTTTGTATTTTTGGTGCAACATTAAGCTCCAATTAGCCAATTTTGTGTTGGCTACACTCAATTTTACGGGGTCAATTTCGGCATTTGCTACAAAAAACTCGTCATTTATGCCTCCATTTTGTTCAATTATGACTTTATTCATTACAAAATTGGTTTGTAAGTTGTATTTTGGACTAAAATAACTTGTCCACACAACGCCCGAATTGATAATTGAAGTGTTGTTAGTCATTTGTCCTTTCGCATTGGTTACATCGTATCGAAAACCGACGTTCCATTTTGTCGAAATATTTTGCGTATGTATCAATTCAAGGCTCTGTTCATTGACTTGTTTGGTGCTGGCAGAGTGAAAAATTGAAGTAAAAGGTAAATTTGTAGAGTAAAAAGCTGCTTTTTCGTTAGTAAACAAGTAATCGGATAAATAATTTTCAAAAAAATACTCATTTTTATCATTAAAATTAAAAAAATGATGCGATTTATACGGTAAAGCTATGTTTGAGAGCCGTGAAGCCGATAGATTGTTCTTAAAAAGCTTGTCGAAAACATGAAAATCGGTGATGAAAGTATCAACTTCTACCGATTTGTTGTTTAAAAGTTCATCTTGAAAAATCCAACTTTCTATAAAACTCGGAATGGTATCACCGCTAATTCTTCCGGTAATTAAGCGTTCTTTTGTTTTTTTTGTAGTATCCGACGGGTCGTTTTCTTGCCCCGAAAAACCACTGTTTACATCTCCGCCAAATTCGCCTCTGGCTTGCCTATTTTGCGCTGACACAGACAGTTGAATGAAAAAAAGAATGGCTATTAAAAAATATTTCATAAAAATTTAATCTACTAAATTTCAAATACAAAAAAACTATTCTTAAATTTGTATTTTTCAATTGACAGTGCAAAGATAATGATTCACTTCAATTTATTGAATTTCTTAAATATTTTCTTTTAATTTTGTTTTTATTTTATTTTTATTTTTTCAAATTCAAAAAATATAAAATATTGAATATCAAAAAATTATTTAAGTTTTTTTTTTTCAAAAATAAATTTTAAATTCAAAAAAACGTATAAATTTAAGTACTTTTAACTTTTAAAAAAATAAAAAATGAATTACAAAAAAGCCGTAGAAAATATACGGAGCATTTTGAAAACGTATGTGCAAAATGCTCAATTACAAAGTCTTATCATCGGGCAATCGGGCGGAATTGACAGCGCGCTTTGTACCGTTTTGGCAAAACCTGTGTGCGATGAGCTTGGTATTGAGCTAATTAGCCGTTCGATAACCATAGTAACGAACAAGCCCGAAGAATACGAGCGAGCCAATGCCATTGGTAAATATTTTGCACACAATCATAAGTACATCGACCTTTCCGATGCTTTTTATGCTTTGGAAAAAATGGTTATGGAAGACTTTGAAAATGAAGACCATACATCGTTCAATTACCGTTTGCGATTGGGCAATGTGAAAGCTCGCACACGCATGATTTATTTGTATGAATTGGCATCGAAATACAAAGGAATGGTGCTTTCTACCGACAATTACACCGAGCTAATGCTTGGTTTTTGGACACTTCACGGCGATGTGGGCGATTACGGAATGATTCAAAATTTGTGGAAAATGGAAGTTTACGAAATGGCAAAATATTTAGCTTCCGAAATGGAAAGCAGCCAAGCTGCCGATGCTTTAATGGCTTGTGTTTCAGCTACTCCCACCGATGGTTTGGGTATTACCAATTCCGATTTAGACCAAATTGGTGTAAGCACTTATGCCGAAGTAGATGCCATTTTGAAACAAATTTTAAGAGGCGAAATAGCTGGTTTAGAGAACAATAAAGTATATCAACGCCACATCAATTCGCAATTTAAGCGCAACAATCCGTACAACATTCCACGCGAGCAGGTTTTGGCAGATTAATTTTTTATTTTGTATAAAACAATGGCAACTTTGAAAAAAAATAAATTTGGTATTTTTATAAAAAGTTATCATTGTTTTTACATAAATTTTTCTTTGTGTATTTTTTTGTAACGAACGCACGAATTATTTTTGTAAGGTTTTAATCTGTTTTTTGAAAATTAATTTTTATATTTGTAAAATAAAACAGATTTTCACTGAAAACTTTATAAGATTAAAAAAAAACGTTTAAAACAAATAGCTATGTACTACAAAAATAGGTTAAAACAATAAAAAAACATGAAAAAAATATTACTTTTTACCTTTTTAGCATTTTCGCTAAACGGTTTTGCACAAAATAAGCAAAACTTATTGGATTTTGATTTGTCAGGGGATTTCGTGGTTTACAACGACTCACTTATTTCAAAAAAAGGAACTTTTACTTTTAAAGGTTTCGTAAATACATGTTTAGAAATTCAAAACTCTACGCTTGCGCGAAATGACAAAGATTTGTTGTTTAATTATCTTATTGATTGGTGGTTATACAATGCAGATATGGCAATTCCTACAATTAAACACTTTTCCGCAACTCAACAATTTGTAAATAATTCTAAACTTTACCTACCAAACGTAAATGCCGCGAAAACAATTATTTACGATATTCCAAAAGGAATTGTTAAAAAAGAAAACGCACAAGCCGAATTTGATAAAGCCGCAAAAATTATTTTAATACCGGAAGATGTTAAATACGAATACTTTGTATTTTCAGAAAATTATAACGAATATTGGACTTTATTTATTTCAGGTTCAGATTTTACGCTGTTAGAAGCCAAAATTGAATTTCAAAAAATGCTTGATAAAAAGAATCAAACAAGAGCAGAACTAATAAAAAATGCAAAGTTAATTTTAAAAGCCGGAGGCAATCCTTATGATGTGCCGGGATGGGAAGAAGCGGTAAAAAGAAATAATATAACCGAAGAAGAATTAATAATTGATTAAAATGCTCGAACTAAAAGATATATTTGAAAAATCGAAAGTAAGCAGGCAAAAAATAGAGGCAAATATTTATCACATCATTTTGAAACATAAATACGAGCCGCGAGATATTTTTGCCGATTTACAAAAATGTTTTACCTCATTTTTTGCAAAAGCAACAGAGCCGCGAATGTTGGGCTTGTCGGGTTTGCGAGGGACGGGCAAAACTACTTTGCTTTGGCAAATTGCCGATTATGCAAAAAATCAAAACGTTGAAAACGTCTATTTCTTTGATATTGAAAAAATTGTAACACTCGGTTACAGTGTTTTAGATTTGTTTTTATACATTGAAAACCACAAAGCCGAATTTTTAACGTCAAAAAATGTTTTGCTTTTTGATGAAGTGCATTTTGATAAAAAATGGAGTACTGCATTGAAAATCATATACGAAAATATGCGATTTTCGTATATTGTAGCCACCGGAAGTTCGGCTTTGTTGCTGCAAACTACCGCTGATTTGGCTACTCGTATGCTCATTTTGCACACATTACCGCTTCATTTTACCGAATATATTTCTATCACAAAAAACATAAAACTTGATAATAAAACAGAATTAAAAGAAAAACTAAAAGCCGTTTTATTTTTTTCAAAAAATATTGACGATTTAAAACAGAATTTGTTACCATTAAAAACGCAAATAGACGATTATTATAAAAAAATAGAAAACGCTGATTTGCTGCTCGATAATTACATAAAATACCACAACATAGCGCGCTTTACGCTTTACGAAGACGTAAATTATATTTTAAAAGAAATTGATACTTTGTATCATCGTGTTGTTTATGAGGATATTCCAATTTTGAGTACAGAAATTGACACCGAAAATACAAAAAAACTTTTATTGCGTTTGGCTGTTTCCGATGAAATTAATATTCAATCGCTTAGTCAAAGTATTGGCATTTCGCAAGAAGAAATAAACTCAATCATTGATATTTTGGCAAAAGCCGAAATGCTAACGGTTTTGCATCCGTTTGGCGGAATTGACAGCAAAATAAACAAAATGAAAAAAGCATTTTTCATGTCGCCGTCTATTCGTTTGGCTTTATTGTTGCAATTTATAAATAAACTTGAAAATGAGCATCTTGCAAAACTTTATGAAGACATTGTAGTCATGTATTTGAAACGTTTTTTTGATAATTCGTTGCTTTCATTTTCAAGTTTTACAAAAAGTAAAAATCCTGATTTTATTATTTCAACTAATTCAAAACCAATTATTTTAGAAGTTGGATTAAATAAAAAAACGAAACAACAAATTACGGCAAGTAAAATAGATTTTCGTTATGGAATAGTTGTTTCAACAAAAATTAACGAACCGATATTTGAAACAGAAACTGTATTTTTGCCGTTCAAATTGTTTGTAATCCTTTGAAATATTTTTTATAAATAAATCATATTTAACTTATAATCAGATTATTATTAAAATATTCAAGTGAAAACCTTAAATATTGAAAGGTATAACAAACAAACTCTTTTTGTAGGAATATTTTTTTTATTATTATTAATTTGACCTTTTTTTTAAAAAAACTAAACATGGATTTTATAGTCGCATTGAGCCACGATAGCCGCCGCTTGATGATAGAAACCATAGCCCAAGCAGTAGGTACGAATGCCCAATATTTTGAGGAAATACTGCAAATAACTCGAACGGCGAAAGATATGAAAGCTTCGCGCGCAGCCCGCGTAATTGACATGGTTTGCGAAAATTTTCCCGAAATGGGAAATGCTTATGTCAATGAAATAACTCAAAATTTGATTGACGTTAAATGCAGCAAAACCAAACGAAGTCTTTGCAGAGTGCTTACAAGGCATTTGCCTGATAATGAAGAACTTTTGGGTGCTTTGGTGCATCACGGTTTTGACTATTTATACTCAACTACCGAGCCGGTTGCCCTGAAAGTGTATGCCATGCAAGTACTTTTTAATGTTTCGGAGTTGATTCCGGAGCTAAAAACCGAATTAATTGAAGCCATTGAGCAAGAATTACCTAAAAATTCGGTTGGATTCAATTCTCGCGGCAAAATGCTTCTCAAAAAAATGCGTAAATCAAAGATTTAAAGGTGTTTAAAACATTTTTTTTACAAAAAGAATATTTTTTCTTTAAAATTAATTGAAATTTCATAAAAAAGATGTAATTTTACACTTTGAAAAATAAATTTTTATTAACAAAAAAATTACTAAATAAAAAATGAATGTAAAAAAAAAACGTTCTTTTTTATACCAAGTAACTTTTTAAAAATATTAAAATCAATGAAAAATATCTTAAAAACTCTTGCTGTATTATTGACAGTTATTTTCATGGCTTCGTGTGGTTCGAGTGACGACCCTAAAGGAGTAGCTGAAGATTTTTTGAAAGCTTTAGGTAAGCAAGATTACGAAAAAGCGAAAGAATTGAGTACCGAAAAAACCAAAAGTATGCTTACTTTGATAGAAAGTATGGCAAAAATGGCTAAAGAAAACGGTGAAGTCGCTGAACCCGACAAAATGCCAGACTTTGAAATGGGTAAATGTGAAGTTGATGGCGATAAAGCCGTTTGTCATTACACTGCCGATGGTAAAGAAGAAAAAATTAACTTGGTAAAAGTTGATGGTGATTGGAAAGTTGATATGAATAAAGAACAGTAATTTATATAAAATTATTGAAATAAAAAAAGCGGTAAAAACAACCGCTTTTTTTTTATACTTTTTTGAATGAATTTTTTTTCATTACACGTAAAAAATTTTCACCCCAAATTTTACGAATATCACGCTCGGAATAACCCCTTCGCACTAATTCTTCGGTTATATTTCCTATCTGGCTCACATCGCGGCAATCGGCTACTCCGCCACCGCCGTCAAAGTCCGTTCCTATTCCTATATGATTGATACCCACTAATTTAACAATATGGTCAATGTGGTTTACTACATCGGAAACCGTTGCTAAATTGGGAGGAAACTTTTCGTCTATGGCGTACCAATCGGCGTTTGCTTCTTTCATTTGCTCTTCGGTGAGGTTTTTAAAATAGTTGTATTTTTCTCTCACTTTTTGTTTGGCTTCGTCTCGTTCTTTGTTTTCGGGCGATTTTTTTACATAATCGCTCAAAATGCACATCTGTATAACACCTTCATTTTCAGCTAATTTCTTAATCATTTCGTCAGTCATATTTCGCGGGTGGTCGCACAAGGCGCGAGCGCAGGAGTGCGAAGCCACAACCGGCTTGTTTGAAAATTCGATAACATCGAAAAATGACTTGTCAGAAATGTGCGAAACGTCAATTAAAATGCCCAATCGGTTCATTTCGGCAATTACTTTTTTGCCAAATTCGCTCACTCCATTGTGTTCTGTGCCGTTTTTGTCGGTCGATGAGTCGCAAATATCGTTGTTTGAGCTGTGGCAAAGCGTAATGTATCGCGCTCCTTTTTTGTAAAATTCTTCTATCAAATTCAAATCTTTTCCAATGGCATAGCCGTTTTCTATGCCAATGTAAATGGCGTGTTTGCTTTTTTTAGCTATTTTCACACCGTCCAAATAATCGTAAGCTATTTGCGCCTTGCCGCTGTTGTTTTGTACGGTTTGGTGTATGGCATCGAAAATTTGACTGGCTTTTTGTTTAACAGCTTCATTACCAGCTTCATCTCTGTTTCCTTGCCCTACAAAAACCGCCCAAAACATGGCGTTCATGTCGCCTTCTTTCATGCGCGGAAAGTCCACGCACGAGTGTTCTTTTACGGCATCGTGTCTTTGATTGATGTCGAAAGTCTTGTCAATCAGTCGCAAAGGCGTGTCGCAATGCGAGTCGAGTTTAAAAATTCGCTTATGAATGGCTTGAGCTTTTTGTTTTATTTTATCTTTTTGCGAAAGTAAATTTTCTTTTGCAAAGGAAAAAGGGAAAAACATTAAGCCAGAACTAATTAATATTGAGGCTTTTAAGAAATTTCTTCGGTTTTGCATTTAAAATTAAAAGTTTTAAAAAATTATACTATTTCTATATCAAAATTACATTCAAAAATCATTGACGGAGAAAGCTTTATGATTCCTTTTTTTTGTGTAAACTCTTTTGTATGATTTGAAAAATCGGCAATTCCGTGCCAAGGTTCAATGCAAACGAAAGGCGAAATTTTGGAAGATTTTTTAGAAGACCAAATTCCAAGAAAAGGAAAATTTTGAAATTTAATTTTCAGGTATTTCTTTTGAGTCGGTTGATGCATAAAAGTTACTTCTGAAAATGGATTTGGGTCAAAAATAAGGGCATCTTTGTCGAAAATATCATCATTTACAGTTAAAAAGCCTTTTTCTTTAAAAACCGGATACGTTTCATTCAAGGCTATTCCGGCATCTTTATCGAGTGATTCGGGAGTTTGGTCATTGTCAAAAACTAATTGATATTCAGATCGTTGTTGGTTTTCTTCAAACGGACAGTTAAAAGCCGGATGCGCTCCGATAGAAAAATACAAATCGGCGGAGTGTGAAGGATTTTGAACCCGATATTCTGTTTTTACTTGGTTTTCCAGCAAAGTATATTTAATGTGCAAAACAAACTCAAAAGGGTAATTTTCAAGTGTTTGCATATTCGATTTAAGCTCAAAAGTAATTGATGTTTCGCTTTGCTCAATGACTTCAAATTCGTAGTCGCGTGCAAAACCGTGTTGTCCCAAATGATATGATTTTTGGTTATAAAAATATTCATTATCAATTAGTTTGCCTACAATTGGAAAAAGCACAGGAGCGTGTCTGTTCCAATATTCAGAGTTTGCATTCCATAAATACTCGATGTTTTTACTTTTTAAACGAATTATTTCAGCTCCTAATGATTTAACATTTACAAGGATATTTTCATTTTGTAAGATAAATTTTTTTGTATTTTGAGTCATTTTTTTATTTTTATATTTTATTATTTTTCTGTAAAGCTGATTTTTTATAAAATTACCAAGAAATTTTAATTATTTCAATTTTAATTTTAGTTCATTGAGTTCTTTTTTTGTAAAAAAAAGATTTTCTTTAAAATTTTCAAAACAAAAATTTAGATTCTGATTTGCCGTTTTTTTATTCAAATTATTTTCTATAGCTACTTTGGCAGAAAAATAGGAAAATTCAAGAAAAAAAGCAGGTATTTTATTTTTTGCTTTTTCTAAGAAAGTTAATGCTTCGGTAGTTTTTTTTAATTTTAAAAATGCTTCAATGGCTTTTTCAAAATTGTAATAAAACACTAAAGGTTCAATGTTTTCAAATTTTTCAACCGTTAAATTCCAGTAAAAAAGGCTTTTTTCATACTCTTCGATAAAATAAAACATGTTGGCTTTGTCAAGTGAATTTCCGGCATTAATATTATTTGTTTCACATATTTGTATAAAATTTTCTAAAAGAAAAGCGTCTTTTTTATCTAAAATGGGCGAAATAAAATAATCTACTTCAATATATGAAATTTCTGATTTTATACCATAACTTTGTAACATATCATTGGTATAATTTTTTATAAAAATTTCTCCGTTTTCGTAAGCCGTTAAGTTTCTGTAATCTTGAAAAATAAACATCAAACCATCAAGTAATGATTTGGCAACCAAACTATTATGGTCGGCTTGATACATTTTATTTTCAAAAAGAATGTTGCTGTTATTTAGGTTTTTAAAGACATTTTCCAATTGATTACCCGATTTTATTCTGTCAGGCGAATCGTATGTTCCACTTGCAATAAAATAATACAATTTTCGGTTTTTATTATATTTTTTTAGCCATCTTTCCGTTTCTTGTAACTGGTTTTCAAATAAATTTTCGCTGATACTTATAAATCCTTGAAAAGGGTTATTGTCTTGAATCATAAGTAAATGGTTGAAAGTAGCACCGTTTGAATGTCCTATTAATGTGTTAAAACCCGATGTTTGATAATTTTTATTTATAAAAGGAACAACTTCGTTGAAAATATAATTTTTGAAATTTTCACCGTTTTTTGTAAAGAAAACATCAAGTTCTTGGTTTCTATTTTTTTGTTCTATTCCTACCAAAATACTTTTCGGAATGGCATCGAAATCGCTTAATTGTTTGGTGTATTGAAGGGCTATTTCAAAATTGGGCTGGTAATTGCAATCAGTAAAATAAATAACCGGATATTTTTGATTTTCATTGTAGTTGGTTGGTAAATGAATTTTTATACGGTAATTATCGTTTAAAAATTCCGATTTTATGGTTTTAATTTCAAAAACCGATAAAATTTCGTCTTCTTTTAAATCGGTATCTATCCAATGTTTGATATTATACCTGAAAACTTTATTTTCAGGAGAAGTTATTTTGATGTTTTCCCCATTTTCAATTTTTTTCACAATGCCTTCGGTTTCCCATGAGCCACGGGTAAATTTGAATTCTACCGGAAAATTTAATTGGACTTTGATTTCACGTTCAAAGTCAGATGTTTTGTTCATTTTTATTTTGTCGGGTTGCCAATTGCCCAGATTATCTTGATTTCCAACAATATAAACTTCATCTGTTGCGTTTGGAACTGTAACTTGTATGTTTACAAACTCTTGGGCTTGCGAAACAATTGAAATGCAAAAAAGTAATTGAATTAGAACGGTTTTCATTATTTTTTTAGAATTTTAACATATTGATATTTAGAGCTTTCTGAAGAGCCTTGCGTTTTTTTTGAATAAGCAGGACCTTGCGTAATAATGTTCGCTTTTTCAAAAACAATGCTATTCGAGTCCAAATCGTAAGTTCCAATGGCTTTAACAATTTCCGATTGCAAATCGTCTGCACGTTTTTGAGCAATTTGCTTGCTGTAGCCCGCTTGCGGCATGGGCGACATGCTGCTTTCGATTTGAAGAACAACTTTTCCTTTTTTCATTATATAGTCGGCAAGACTTTCGGCAAAAATATAAAATTTTTTATTTCTTTCTGAAATATTTTCTGCCAAAACGCCAAAATGTTCTATAAATTCTTCGATTTTGGGTTCTGGTATTTTATCTGAAATATTTCCGGTAACGGTAAGCACGGTTGGAGCTGCTTGATTTGCAGAGGTATAAACGATAATTTTTTCGGTAAATTCACCTAAACGCCCTGATGGATTTACTCTAACTTCCACATACCCTTTGCCCTCGCGTTCTATGGAGGTTTTTAACCAATCGAGGCTAAAAAAAGTACAATCGGTATAAACTTTCGTTATTAGTAATAAAAAACCGGTTTGGTTTTTAAAATTAAATCGGTATTTTACTTCACCTCCATCGCGTAAAATATGACGAAAATTAAATTCTTCTCTATCGAAACTCACTCCTTGCTGTGCAAAAAAATGGTAAGAACTGAAAAGAAAAACGAAGAATAAAAATGTTTTTTTCATGGTAAAATTTATTAGGATAAATGTTTTTATTAAAAAAAAGATTGCATAAAACTTATTGTAAATATCTGATTATCAACTTTGCCAAAGCATTAACTTTGGCAAAGTTGAGTTTTTAGACCGCCTTTTATTTATTCAAAACTAATTTCAACGCGTCTGTTTAAAGCTCTTCCTTTTTCGGAGTCGTTGCTTTGAACGGGTTTGTCTTCGCCAAAAGTAAGCACGGAAATTCTTGAAGCTTCAATGCCTTTTTCAATCAAAAATTTTTGAACCGAGTTGCATCGATTTTGCGAAAGCATATTGTTGGGTTCATTATCGCCTTTGCTGTCTGTATGTCCTTGTATTCTGATTTTCAGGGTTTTATCTTTGAGCATAGCTGCGCTAAGTTTTTCTAATTCGGCTTTCGCTTTGGCAGAAAGTTCATATACATTGTAATCGAAATAAACCGATTTTGGAGAATATTTTTCAGAAGTTTTGTCGTTTCCATCATCGTTTGTTCCTGTCGAATTGGTCGTATTTGTGGGTGTGTAATTAGCTGTGGTAGAGCTTGTTTTTCTATCAACAATGTAATTTTTCTCAATTTCGGTATATTCGGTATATTTTGTAGCATCAATTTTTTCTGTTTTGTCCACAATGGTTTCGCCCGTAAAAGTAATTTGGTATTTTTTACCACTCAAAAGTACGATTTTATAATCACCTGTTGTTGGGTTTGAAGTTGCAATACCTTTTTCAGTCGAACCTTCTTCTTGGTAAAGAATATTGGCATTAATGGGTGTACCATCGCGGTATGAAACCTTCCCAAACACTAATATTACAGGGTCTGGTTTGGCAGATTGTGGTAATTTGATTTTGAAAATATCCGTTCCACCAACGGCATTGTCTTCCGAAACTAAATAGGCATAATCGCCGGCAGCAGGAATGGTATAAAAGGCTTCTAATTTTGCGGTATTAATTTCGGGACCTAAATTTTGAGGCGTTGACCAATTTGTCCACGTGTCGTCTAAACGCTTGGTAACGAAGAGGTCAAACGAGCCGTAACCGGCATGACCATTGGAAGCAAAATACAAGGTTTTATTATCGGCAGCTAAAAACGGACTGGCTTCGTGCAAAGTAGAATTGATTATATTGCCCATATTTAGTGGTTTTGTCCATTTGAAGTCTTCTTCTCTAAAACTTACCCAAAGGTCGCTTAATCCCACACTTTCAGAACGTTGCAAAGCCATAATGATTACATTTTGAGAGGGAGAAAGGCAATAATTAGCAAAGTGGCTATCGTTGTAATACTCATCAACTTTGAGTGCTTGTGGCACACTCCAGCCTTGCGATGTGGCTGAACTGGTTGAAATTCCGCCGGTTTTGTGCGAGCCGTCATCGTTGTATTCGCCCATTACAAAAATGGAATTGCCATCGGGCGAAAAACCGAAAACCGAGTTGTTGGAATCGTTGTTTACCGGTTTTCCGAAATTAATGGCTTTTTCCCAGTAACCTTTTTCATTCCAGTTACTTATCCAAATATCTTCGTCAAAACCAGTCGTATTTTCTGCGTGTCCGTTGCGACAAAAAATGAGTTTTTTCCCATCGGCTGAAATGACTGGTAAAAGTTCGCCGGCAGAAGAATTGACCGAGTCTCCTAAATTTTCTTTAACGTAGCCATTTTTAGCGTTTTCAATTAAATTTATATTTTGTGCTTTTGCAAAAAATAGGGTAAAAGCAAATAGAGTTAAAAAAAAGATTTTTTTCATATTTTTAGAATTTAAAGGTTACATTTTTTTTAAACAACTGAAAATAAAGTTCTTACAGAATAATAAATTCTGCTTTTGTTTTTTTGGGAATAATTATATCATCAGTATAAAATTCAAAAAACAAAATTACAAAAATGAAACCAAAAAAGCGAATAATGGTGGGAATAAATTTTAAGTTTTAAAAAAAATACCTTTTTTTTTATTTATTTGTTTTTTTTTCAAGCGAAAAATTTTAATTCTGATTTTCTAATTTATTTTTAATTAAAATATTGAATTATCTTTATTTCATTGGATTAGTTTTATATGAAAACGGGATTTTTTTTAATTAAGTTGGTAAAAATTATTTTATTTTTTAATGAACTTTTATATTGTATTTTTATTAAAATTTACTAAAAAAATGTTTGATTAAAATTCGTTTTCCGATTACAGAAACAGTATAATATGCGATAAAATTAGAAAATATTATTTCTTGAAAATGCTATAAAAATTGAACATTTTTTAGAAATTATCGAAAGTTTTTAAATTTAGTAAAAATATTATTGCTTAATTTGATAAAAATTTAGGTATAAAAAATAGTTATAGATAAGTTTTTTTTAATTTTGATAAAAAAATAGAATAGAAAAACTTAAAAATAACCAAATTTAGTTATTTCGGGAAGTAATTATAATTGTTTACCGCAATCATAATTTTATTGTGTTAAAAAATAATTATCTAAAAAGGTGTATTTTTAAAATATTGAAACTAAATAACTTAACACAGGCATAATAACGATAGCCGGAAGAATATTGATAACTTTAATATTTTTAATTTCGAGCATATTTATTGCCATTCCGATTAATAAAATACCTCCGATAGCCGAAATTTCAATAATTAAATTTTCAGGTAAAAAATTACCTAAAAAAATAGCAGCTAAAGTTATTGCGCTTTGGTAGATAAAGAGTGGAATAATTGCAACGCCTACTCCTATTCCTAAAGCCGAAGCCAAAGCTATGGAGGCGAATCCATCAAGAACGGCTTTTGTTAATAAAAGTTCAGAATTTGACCGCAAACCTTCGTCAATTGCTCCTAAAATGGTCATTGGTCCGGTGCAGAACAGTAAAAATGCCGTAATTAAGCCTTCGTTGAAAGTTGAAGAATCTATTTTTGCTCGTTTTTTTATTTTTTCACTCAAATTAGTGATATGTTTCTCAATATCAATTAATTGACCTAAAATTGCACCTAATGCCAAACTGAATACAATTACCAAATAATTTTCTGATTTAAGCGACATGGCTATTCCAAAAAATAAAGTGAACAACCCCAGTGATTGAAAAATAATATGGATTATTTTTTCCGGAAGTTTTCGCTTAAATAAAACACCAATTGATGTACCAATTATTATCGTAATTACGTTTACTATTGTACCAAACATTTTTTTTGTATATTTGTAAAAACTTTTTTTAAAAAAAAACGGAAAAAAAGTTTTTTTGCGAAAGCAAATTTAAAAAAAAATGGCTAAAAAAATATTTTTATACGTTTTATTTTTTAATTTTTAGATATGAAAACAAATTTTTTAATCCTTTTTATTTTTTTAGGAATAGGCATGTTTGCTCAAAATTCTGATTTTAAATATAGTAAAAGTATAAATCAATTCGGATTTGATTTGTACGAAAAAGTGGCAAATGAAAATAAAAATATCTTATTTTCGCCATTTAGTATATCTTCTGCTTTAACAATGACTTATTGTGGAGCAAAAGTTCAAACCAAAAAAGTAATGGCAGAAGTCCTTTATTTGCCTGATAGTTTGGACGTTGTGCTTGATTCTTATTCCGAGTTTAGCCGAAGTCTTCAATCGAGTTTTATAACCGAAAACATTACTTTGCATTCAGCCAATTCGTTGTGGGGCGAAAAATCGTATCCATTTAATAAAGAGTACATTAAGATGGTGGATACTAAGTTTAATGCGCCATTCAAATTGGTGAGCTATATTAATGAAACTCAGAAATGTAAAGAAGAAATTAACAAATGGGTGGAGGAAAAAACCGAAAGTAAAATTAAAAATCTAATTCCCGATGGTGTACTTTCTGGAAATACTCGTTTGGTTTTGACCAATGCCATTTATTTTTATGGCGGTTGGATTAAGGCTTTTAATAAGGAATCGACTCATGAAGCACCTTTTTATTTGTCAGAAACCGATTCTACACAAGTTGATTTTATGTATTCAAAAACTCAGCTTCCTTATTTTGAAAATGAATTGTTTAAGGCAGTTGAAATACCTTACAAAGGCAAGGCGGCTTCGCTTTATTTGTTTATTCCAAAAAATATTTCAGGGTTTAATAATTTAGAGAAAACCCTTGATTATAAAACATTTAGCAAGTGGGACAATCAAATGAAAGAGTCTATGGTAGAGCTTAATGTACCTAAATTTGATTTTGAATCGGAGTTTGAAATGAGTGAGGTTTTGTCGGCAATGGGTATGAAAATTGCCTTTACCAACAATGCCAATTTTACTCAAATGAGCACGCGCGACGATTTAAAAATAGACAAAGTAATTCACAAAGCCAAGATAGGAATAGACGAAGAGGGAACAGAAGCGGCGGCAGCTACAGCCGTAATTATGGTTCGTAAATCGTCAGTTTCTAAGGAGTTTGACAATGTTGAATTTAAAGCCGACCGTCCGTTTATGTTTGTTTTGATGGAAAATCAAAATAAGTCAATACTTTTTATGGGTAAAGTTGTAAAACCATAAAATTTTCAGGTATTTTAATTGGATAAATTATTTTTATGCTTTTTTGAGGCAAATTCAAAAAAGCATAAAATTTTTGACACATCTAAATTTTACAAAAAAAATAAATATAATAACTTGTAAAATTTATAAAAAAAATGAGTAATAAACAAGAGACTCAAGGGGCTACAATTTCTACTGAAGATGGTAAGTATGTTTTGGTAGAATTTAAAAAAGGTGTTAGCATAGAAGAAAAACATGCTATTGAAATTACAGAAATGATTGCCAATTTGATTGGTTCCACGTCACATGGAAATGTAATTGATGCTCGAAATTTGTTATTTTTATCAACCAGTGCGAGAGCGCATTTTGCTGCGCAAGACAGCACAAATGTAAAGGCTGTGGCAATTATTGTTAATTCAAGAATTCAATCGGGCTTTGCTAATTTGTATATGAATTTTACCAAAAGAGTTATCGAAACCAAAGTTTTTAGCAACTTAGAAGAGGCTAAGGCGTGGATTGATACCAAGTTATAATTTTTTATTGTAATATTTTATACAAAAAAAGGTTTTACTATTTTAATTAAATAAAGATTAGATGTTTTTTATTTGTATTATATTGTTTGATTACAATGTTTTATAAATAAAAATAATTTTTTTTTATACAAAAAGATACAAAAAAAAGGAATGAAAAATATTGAAGATTTATTGCAGCAAGAGCATTTTTCACGCCAAGATTTGATTCAATTATTGCAAACTGATATTATTGATAGGAATAAAATTTATGCAAAAGCGGCGGAAATAAAAACAAAATATGTAGGTAACAAAGTTTATTATAGGGGTTTAGTAGAATTTTCCAACAAATGTATAAAAGATTGTTATTATTGTGGTATTCGTGCAAGTAATTCAAATACAGTTCGTTATGATTTGAGTGATGAATCCGTTTTATATGCTGTAAAATATGCTTATGAAAATAATTATGCTTCGGTAGTTTTTCAATCCGGTGAACGCCAAGACAAAGCGTTTGTGAAACGAATAACAAATCTTTTGCGCGAAAGCAAAAAAGTAACCAACAATGAAATAGGAATTACAATTTCTTTGGGCGAACAAAGTCGAGAGGTTTATCAAGAGTGGTTCGATGCCGGAGCGCATCGTTATTTGTTGCGCATAGAGTCCTCAAATAGAGAGCTTTTTGAGCAGATTCACCCAAAAAATGAACGGCATTTGTTTGAAACGCGCATGAAAGCTTTGTACGATTTGCAAGATATTGGTTATCAGACCGGAAGTGGTGTTATGATTGGTTTACCCTTTCAAACGGTGGAGCATTTGGCAGATGATTTGTTGTTTTTTAAAAATTTCGGTATTGATATGGTTGGTATGGGACCTTATGTAGAGCATTCGCAAACACCACTTTATCGTTTTCAAAATCAATTACTTCCGCAAGTAGAGCGTTTTAATTTGACGCTTAAAATGATAGCCTTGTTGCGAATTATAATGAAAGACATCAACATAGCTGCGGCAACTGCTCTGCAAGCCATTGATAAAGCTGGGCGCGAAAAGGCATTGAAAGTGGGCGCAAATATTATCATGCCCAATATAACGCCAACGGAAAATCGAAGTAATTATTTATTGTATGAAAACAAACCGTGCATAGACGAAAGTGCCGATGATTGCAGCCATTGCCTCGAAGCACGTATTCATTTAGCCGGCGATTCGGTAGGTTATAATGAGTGGGGTGATTCTTGGCATTACAAAAAACGAGTGATATAAACTGAGCTTTTAAATATTTATATCTTTTTTTATTTCAATTTGCCATTTTTTTTTATTATAAAAAGAATATTCATTTTATTTATTTTGGTAAAATGATTGTAAATTCAGTAAAAACTCCTTTTTCAGATTCAACTCCAATCGCCCCATTGTGTTTGTTGATGATTTTTTTTGCAATATAAAGTCCTAAGCCTTTATTTTCAGCGTTTTGAGAGTAAGTAACAAATGGTTTAAAAATATTATTATATTCCGAGTTATCTATTCCACAGCCATTGTCGCGAAATTTAACAATAAAATCGTGTTCATTTTGATTGAGTGAAATGGTTATTTTACCCGAATACTCAATTGCATTGATTGCATTTTCAATAATATTTGACCAAACCGAAATCATTTCTTCATTGTTGCAATGAAAAATAGCTTCAATTTTGAAATCGGTAATCATTTCAATACTTTTAGTTTGAATTTTTTTATCATAAAGTAAAATTACTTCTCTAATTTGATTGTTTAGGGAGTATTTATTTCTATCTGTTAAAAATTTTTCCTCATTTTTTTCACTTGGCAATAAATGAGTATCATTAATATTTTTTTCATATTTATCAAGCATTCGTTTAATCTGTTCTTGCTTGAAGTTTAATTCAATATTTTGGTCAGAAATTTTTTTATTTTTAAGGGTCAATTCATAATTACGTTCGTTAATAATTCGGTTTTTTTCTTGTAAAAGTTCATTAACACGGTGTTTTATTTTATTTCGTTTTATGATAAGAACAATAAAAACAGCCATTAAAAAAATAAAAAGTAAGGCAATAAAAATCTGTAATTTCATAAATTTTTCTTGCCCTTTGCTAATTCTTAAATCTTTGATGAGCAATTCTTTTTCTGTTTTATTTCGCTCTTTTTCAAATAAATAAGTGGTTTCCCAAACATTTTCATTATAAATCTCTTCGTGCAAACGAACATGGGTCTTGAGCATTTCAAGAGCTGTTTTCATATCGCCTATCTGCTCGTAATAAAGTGAGGCTTCGCGGTAAGGCATTATTCTAAACGAGTTCATTACCATGTAGTTATCTAATTTAAAACTTTCATTTATACTTTTTATAGCATTCGGGAAATCTTTTTTTTCGGCATAAGCTTTGGCTAAAAGTTGATACAAAAGAGCTTTTTCTTTTTTTGAAACATTTTTGTTAGCTATTGAAATAGAATTATTTAGTACAACTATGGCACTATCAAAAAAAGATTGTAAAATATAGGAAAAAGCTATTTTATTCCAGATTTCAATTTCAAATCTCGTAGAATCGTGTTTTTTTATTACAAAAATACTTTTTTTAAAGTAGATATTTGCACTATCAAATCGGTTTTTAAAAGAAAAATTTAATCCGATATTTGAATAATTCAACGCCAATCCAACATATTTTTCTTCAGAAATATTTAATTCACAGGCTTTTTGGTAATACAAAAGTGCTTTATCGTGTTTTTTCAGTTTATCAAAAGTTAGCCCTAAATTGCTGGTCGCAACACTTATTCCATTCTCGTCGTTATTTAGTTCAAAATAGCTAATGGCTTCATTATAAATATCTTCAGCCTTTTTAAAATCTTCCAAAGCGTAATAAACATTTCCCACTTCAATCAAAAGCCAGCCAATGTTGGCATGGTTTAAATTTTGTTTTTTCAATTTTTTAATGGCTTTCGCATAAGCTTTTAACGATAAATGGTAAATTCTTTGTTCTCTATACACATTACCCATTTCATAATACCAAAAATAGATATTAAAATCATTTTTTTGTATTTCAGCCCATTTTAAACCCTCAATTGTTACATTTAGAGCTTTTTGCGAATTTGTATATCTATATTCAGAGTAAAGCTGTTTTAAAACCTCATCTTTTTCGTTTTCATCAGTTTTTACTTCATTAATCACTGTCAATAATTTCTCAAGACTATCAATTTTCGGATAATTCTGAGCGTAAATATTTGATAATAAATTAATTAAAAATATAAAAAATATTCCTTTTTTCATTCATTTTATTTTTTCAAATTTCAACCATTCAAATACATCGAAAGCGTAAATTCAATATTTTTTAAAACGAAAGATATATAAAAAAAATGACAAATAAAAATTTTTAACCATTTATTTTTATTTTTTTCTGTTTTATAAAAAAGCTTGTTACATTTGCATAAGAAATATTTTTTTTACAAAAAAATTAAAATTTGCATTTATGAATAAAATAGCAATGGTAACTGGCGCAACAGCCGGAATTGGAATGGCAACCGCCAAAATGTTAGCAAAAAATGGCTACAATTTGATACTTACCGGAAGACGTAGTGAAAGGTTATTAGCCTTTGAAAATGAACTGATTAATGAATTTAAAATAGAAGTTTTATCTTTAAATTTTGATGTTCGAAATCGAATGGAAACTCAAAAAATACTTTCCGAGTTACCTCAAAAGTGGGAGAAAATTGATGTTTTAGTTAATAATGCCGGATTAGCTTCGGGCTTGGATTTTATACATCAAGGCGATATTGACGATTGGGAAACCATGATAGATACCAATATAAAAGGGCTTTTGTATGTGTCGAGACAAATTATGCCGCTTATGGTAAATAGAAAAAAAGGACATATTGTGAACATTAGTTCAATTGCAGGTAAAGAAACTTACCTCAAAGGAAATGTGTATTGTGCTACTAAACACGCAGTTGACTCGCTTACAAAAGCTATGCGAATTGATTTATTGCCTTACGGAATTAAAGTTACTTCCATTAGTCCGGGTATGGTTGAAACCGAATTTTCAGAAGTACGATTTCATGGCGATAAAGAAAGAGCCAAAAATGTTTACGCTGGACTTACTCCATTGTTTGCCAATGACATAGCCGATGCTATTGAATTTGCAATTACGCGTCCGGCACATGTAAACATCAACGATATTTTAATTATGCCAACCGCACAAGCTAATTCTTCCCACACTCATAGAGAATAAATCAAAACCAAAAAAAGCCGAAAAAATTTTAAATTTTTCGGCTTTTAAAAAAAAAACGTTAAAAGGGCATATCGTCTTCGCTTGGAGGCGGAACGTTGCCATAATCGGTAAACTCAGGCGGACTTGGCGGTATAAAATCACTTTGATTCGATTTTTGACTGTTTTCAGAAGTAGCTCCTTTGCGACTAATGCGCCAAGCGTCTAAATTTACAAAATAACTATCTTTCCATTTACTGCCTTTAATGTTGAAATGAACATTTACAGTTTCACCTATTTTGTACGGATTTATTAAATCTGTTTTGTCTTGAACCAATTGAAATTTAAGCAATTGTGTAAAATTATTATCGGGAACTTCCAATATAAATTCACGTTTAGTAAATCGTTCGCTTACTTTTTGCTCTTTGTAAATTTCAATTAATTTCCCTGAAATTTCAAAATTCATAGCTTAGGTTTTTTTATTACGGTTTTCGATAATACCAAATTATTTTATTCTAAAATAGTAATTTTTTCAATTTTATCACCTTGTTTAATGGCATCAACTATCTCCAAACCTTCGTAAACTTTGCCAAAAGCTGTATGAACGCCATCTAAGTGAGCCGTATTTTGACGATTGTGGCAAATGAAAAATTGCGAGCCTCCGGTATCTTTTCCGGCATGAGCCATAGAAAGTACTCCGCGTTCGTGATATTGTTTTTCGGCATTGGTTTCGCATTTGATTGAGTAGCCCGGTCCACCTACGCCCGTGCCTTGTGGGCAACCACCTTGAACTACAAAATTTGGTATTACTCTATGAAAAGTTAATCCATCGTAAAAGCCTTTTTTTGAGAGCTTTACAAAGTTTTCTACTGTTCCGGGAGTTTCTTTAGCGTACAATTCTACCAGCATTGTACCCTTCGATGTTATTATTTCTGCTTTCATTTTTTCAAAACGTATTTTTTTTATTTTTTTTGTCAAAAAAAAGAAAATAAGAAAATGATTAATCGAAAAATCAATTAATCATTTTCTTGATTTAATGCAATTCATTTTACGGTATTTATTATAAAAAAATCAGTATTTGATTTTTATAAATTATATTTTTTGTATTGAGAATGATAAAAATGCTCAATTACCAAAATTATTTTTTACCATTTTCCGGTTTTTCTTCCACAACAGGTACAATGCTTAATAATTCTACTTGGAAAATTAAAGTCGCATTTCCGGGAATTACACCACCCGCACCACGTTCGCCGTAACCTAAACTTGCAGGAATGTAAATCTCCCATTTTGAGCCAATTGGCATTAAAAGCAATGCCTCAGTCCAGCCCGGAATAACACCACTAACAGTAAATTCAACGGGTTGACCGCGTTCTACTGAACTGTCGAAAACAGTACCGTCAATAAGTGTACCGTGGTAATGTACTGAAACTTTGTCAGTTGCTAAAGGTTTCGCGCCAGTTCCTTCTGTCAAAATTTTATATTGCAAACCGCTTGCAGTGGTAACTACACCTTCTTTTTTAGCATTTTCTTTCAACCATTTTTCGCCTTCTTCAAGGGTTTTTTTGCCTTTTTCAACTTGAATATCTTGGAAAAATTTTTGTAAAATAATGTTTGCGTTTTCATCGTTGATGAGCAAGTTTGAGTCTTTTGCCAACGCTTTTTTCAGAGCGGCAATAAAAACTTCGCCATTAATTTCGGTCATACCCGAACGTTCAAGGTTTGAGCCAATACTTACACCCAAAGCATAACTGGCTGAGTCTAATTTGCTTTCTAATTTTACGTTATCAGAACCTGAATTACATGATGCAATTGCTAAAAAAAATAAGCCAAATGCAAATAAAAATAGTTTATTCATTTTATTAAATTAAAAAAATTGTTTGTTTTGTTATTATTTTTTATTTTATTTTTTTATAACTTTGATTAATTCTACTTCAAAAATTAATGTGGTATTTGGTCCAATGCTTCCGCCTGCTCCGCGTTCACCGTAAGCTAAATTTGAAGGAATAAACAAACGCCATTTTGAGCCTTCGTTCATTAATTGCAAAGCTTCTGTCCAGCCTTTAATTACTTGGCTTACGCCAAAAGTAGCCGGTTCGCCGCGTTCTACCGAGCTGTCAAATACAGTTCCGTCAATGAGCGTTCCGTGATAGTGGGTTGTAACTTCGTCGTTTGCTGTGGGTTTAATGCCTTTGCCTTCTTTTAAAACGATGTATTGCAAACCACTTGGAAGCGTAACAACGCCTTCTTTTTTAGCATTTTCGGCTAAAAATTTCTTTCCAGCTTCGGCATTAGCGTTCAATTTTTTGCTTGCTAAGCCTTGAAAGTATTCTTGCAAAAATGCGTTTGATTGTTCAAAAGTCATTTTGGCATTTTCACCTTTGTAAACGTCGTTTATTGCTTTGGCAAAAATTTCGGCATTTACTTTCTCTAAACCTTGTTGTTTCAAAGAACTACCAATATTAATACCCAAAGCATAACTTACACTGTCGAGTTCGTTGCTTAAATTATTTTGTCCGTTCATTTTTATTGTTGTGAATAAAATGAGAGAAATTATTAAATATCTCATATTGTAAGATTTTAAGAATTAAATTTTCCCGTTTATTTTTTTTATTCAAATAAAATATTTTATACTTTTTTATATGAAAAAAAATCTTAAAAATATCTTTTTTTATTTTTTAAATAATTTTTTATTAAAAAAAGTATAAAACATTCTATGTTACTGATTGCACGATAATTTTTTTTAAATCAATTAATTATCGTCTGTTTCTAAAATCGCCTCTATCGCTGCCTCTATCGCGGTCGCGACTGCCACGGTCGTCTCTTCGGTCGTTTCTGTGACGGTCGTCTCTTCTGTCGTCTCTTCGGTCATTGCGGTCGTTTCTATCGTTGCGGTCGTTTCTATCAAAACTTCTGCGTTCTCTTTCTTCGGGCATTCCTTCGGGGCGTGGCAAAAGAGCTTTGCGCGAAAGCCTTAATTTTCCTGTTTTAGAATCGATTTCAATCAATTTTACTTCAAGTATTTCGCCTTCTTTTAAAACTTCTTCAACTGTGGCTAAACGTCTCCATTCGATTTCCGAAATGTGAAGCAATCCGCTTTTTCCCGGAAGGATTTCTACAAATGCACCAAAAGAAGTGATTTCTACAACTTTACCTTCGTAAACTTCACCAACTTCGGGTACAGAAATAATTCCTTTTACCCAACGTGTTGCTTTTTCGATGCTTTCGGCATTTGGAGCTAAAATTGAAACAATTCCGTAACCGTTTTCTTCGTCAATATTGATTTCTGTTCCGGTTTGTTCCTGAATTTGTTGAATAATTTTTCCACCCGGTCCAATGATGGCACCAATGGTATCTTTTGGAACTCTAAATTGCTCAATGCGAGGAGCATGAGGTTTGTAATCGGCGCGTGGCTCGGCTATGGTTTCTAAAATTTTATCCAAAATATGCAATCTGCCAATGCGGGCTTGTTCGAGGGCTTGCTGGAGAATTTCATACGATAAACCATCAACTTTGATGTCCATTTGGCAAGCAGTGATGCCGTCTTTGGTGCCGGTAACTTTAAAGTCCATGTCGCCTAAGTGGTCTTCATCTCCTAAAATGTCTGATAATACCGTAAAATTTTTATTATCGGTTATCAAACCCATAGCAATTCCCGAAACCGGTTTTTTCATTTGTATGCCGGTATCCATCAAAGCCAAAGTTCCGGCGCAAACGGTTGCCATTGAAGAAGAACCGTTTGATTCTAAGATTTCGGAAACAATGCGAATGGTATAAGGATTGTCGTCTGGAATCATGTTTTTCAAAGCTCTGAAAGCCAAGTTTCCGTGTCCGATTTCGCGTCTGCCTGTGCCGCGGCTGGCGCGTGCATCGCCGGTTGAAAATGGAGGAAAATTGTAGTGCAAAACAAATTTTTCGCGACTTTGCATAATGGCATCATCGACTACTTTTTCTTCTTTTTTCGACCCCAAAGTTACGGCTGTAAGTGATTGTGTTTCACCGCGAGTGAAAATTGCCGAACCGTGTGCTGCGGGCAAATAGTCCACTTCACACCAAATAGGACGAATTTCATCGGTTTTTCTGCCATCGAGACGTTGTTTGTCATCGATAATCATTTTTCTTACGGCATCTTTGTAAATGTCGTGATAATATCTGTCGATAAGTACTTTGGTATTATCGTCTATATTTTCTTCGCCGTAAACAGCTTTAAATTCGTCTTTTAAATTTGAAAACGCATCGGAACGCTCTTGTTTTGAAAAAGCCGATTTTGCAACTACATACATTTTATTGTAGCAATAATCGTAAATCTTTTGTTTTAATTCTTCATTGTGCGTTTCGTGGCAGTATTCTCTTTTTTTGGTTTTGCCCATTTCTTGAGCCAACTCTACTTGTGCTTGACAAGTAATTTTAATGGCTTCGTGTGCTTTTTTCAAGGCATCGAGCATTTCTGTTTCCGAAACTTCGAGCATTTCGCCTTCAACCATCATTATGTTTTCGGCAGTTGCGCCAACCATAATGTCAATATCGGCATTTTCCATTTGCTGATAAGTAGGGTTGATAACAAACTCACCATTTACGCGGGCTACACGCACTTCGCCAATTGGTCCGTTAAAAGGAATATCGGAAAGGGTGAGGGCAGCCGAAGCCGCTATTCCGGCTAAAGCATCGGGCATGTCCACGCCGTCTGCTGAGAGCAGGTAAATGTTTACAAACGTTTCGGCGTGAAAATCGCTGGGGAAAAGCGGACGCAAAACTCTATCAACAAGGCGAGAAACTAAAATTTCGTTATCACCCGGACGTCCTTCTCTTTTTACAAAACCACCCGGAAAACGTCCTACGGCATAGTATTTTTCTTGATAATCAACCGAAAGTGGCATAAAATCGACGTTTTCTTTAACGTCTTTTGCTGAAGTAACGGCTGCAAAAACCATGGTTTTGCCCATTCTTACAACTACTGCGCCATCGGCTTGTTTGGCTAATTTGCCCGTTTCAATAGTAATGGTTCGTCCATCTGCTAATTGAATTTCTTTGATAAATTCTTTGTACATGTTATAGTTTTTAGTATTCGGGCTGCTAAGGGCTTGAATCTTCTATGTATTCAAAATGAACTCTTTGCAGCTACTATTTGGGTATTCTTTTTTCGTTTTCTAATTTTTTTTTTTGAAAAAAATAGATAAAATAAAAGGCAATTTTAACAATTGCCTTTTTTATGTTTTTGAAAATTCTTTTTTTGAAATAGTATAATCTGATAGCGTAAAAAGAATAAAATATTTTTAAAAGTAATGCATTTTTATAATAATTAATTGTTTGTATTATTTTTTTGCTTTTAATAAAAAAGGCAATTATTTTTTATACTTAAATTCAATTATTTATATAAAAAACTTACTATACGTTATCAAAATTTATTTTTTTATTTTCAAAAATTAAACTTTCTAAAAAAAACAGATTCTTAATTTTTTTTTAAAAAAGAATAAAATTTAAGAATTACTTACGGATATTCAAATGTTTGATAATGGCACGATAACGCTCAATGTCAATTTTCATTAGGTAATTGAGAAGTTTTCTTCTTTTACCAACTAATTTTAACAAAGCTCTTTGAGTGCCGAAATCTTTTTTGTTGCGTTGCAAATGTTCCGTTAAGTGGTTGATACGAAAGGAGAACAAAGCTATTTGACCTTCGGCTGAACCGGTGTCTTCTTTTGATTTGCCGTAAGTAGCAAAAAATTCTTGTTTTTTTTCTGTTGTTAAATACATATTTTTTTAACGTGTTAAACCAAACCGCATTGCGTTGAATAACGGTTTCGTATTAAATGAATATTTCTAATAAATTGGCTGCAAAAGTAAATATTCTTTTTTATTTTAGCAACAAGCCTTTTGTATTTAATTTTTTTTACTTGTATGTAATCTTTTTATTTATCTGAAAATTAATTATTTATACTTTTTTCTTTTAAAAAAAACAATGTTAATTTTTTATAAAAGTTTTTTTTGATATAAATTTACAAATGTTTTTTTTTTGATGAATTGAAATATAAATTTTTATTTGATGTTATTTTATTTTTTTGAAATATTTGTTTCTATTTTTAGTGAAAATTTTTATATTTTTTTTATAAAATTAAAATTTGTTTTGTAAATTTTAAAAAAAACAAATATTTTGTTTATTCTTGATTATCAATAGATTATGTTTGATTGTAAAATATTGATTTTCAACGATAATTTAGAAAATTGTTGTATCGTTTGATAAATTAATTGAATATTTTATGCTTCTTGACTTCCAAAGTAAAGGATTTGCGCATCTTTTGCGGTTTTTTAATCAAGATATACAAGGTAATTTGACGTTTAAGGCACAGCAAGGCATTCCTTCCTTTAAACTTATTTTGGTGGAAAGTGGAAAATTTATGCTTGGCGGAGAGGTGGAAAAGGAAATTTCGAGCTTTTATATAGCTCAATTTCAGACTACTCAGCTTTTGTACCGCGCGGTAGCGAAAAATAAAAAAGGGAGTATAAAAATAGAAGATGCAAACCCAAGCAGTTTTGAGGGAAAAAATAATCCGGTAGAATATGTTTCATGGCTTGATGCGGTGGCTTTTTGCAAAAAATTAAATGAAATAGTTAAATTGCCAGAAATTTGTGATTTGGATTATGATTTATTGTCTTCAAATGGTGAAAAGACGCAAAAAATAACTGATGTTTTGGGTTTTCGATTGCCCACGGAGGCTGAATGGGAATTTGCCGCCAACGGTGGAATTAAAAATTCTCAGACAAAATTTTCGGGTAGCAACCAAATCGATGAAGTGGCTTGGCACTACGAAAATGCTTCGGGTGAACCGAAGCCGGTCGGTTTGAAATTGCCTAATGTTTTGGGTATTTTCGATATGAGTGGAAGTGTGTGGGAATGGTGTTGGGATAAACATATTGGTTTTGAGAATATTAATAAAATATCGGAGTTTAAAAATCCAATAAATTTGGGAAAAGGTTTTTATCGAGTTTATAGAGGAGGAGCTTGGAATGCTGACGAAGCGAACTGTCGAATTGTTTTTCGCGATTACGCAACACCTTTTTACCAAGCCGATAATGTTGGTTTTCGTTTGGTTTTCAGTTTATTCTAAAAAATGGTTGGTTTGTTTTTGTTTTAAAAAGATGTTTTAGGTAGCGTTAAAAAAATATAGTTTTTTTTAATACTTTATATTTTTTTAACGCTATAAATTATTTAAAAATCCGATATTTTATAATTTTTCTAATCCGTTTTTAATTCTTAAAACGGTTTCGTTTTGTCCGATAATTTCCATAATTTCAAACAAACTTGCTCCTTTTGCTTGTCCAACGATTAGTAAGCGTAAGGCATTCATAATCAGACCTAATCCGTATTCTTTTTCGGTAACAAAATTTTTGATTTCATTTTCTAAATGATGAGCTGAAAAATCGCTCAAATTTTGCAACAAATTCAAAAGTTCGGTTATTTTTTCGGCTGTTCCTTCTTTCCAGTTCTTTTTTACCATTTTTTCGTCGTAAACGGTGGGTGCAATGAAAAAATATTCGGAAAGTTCCCAAAAATCGTTGATAAAATGAGCGCGTTCTTTGATTTGTCCCATTATTTTTTTTACGTATTCGTGCGAAACCGTTATATTTTTTTGTTGCAAAACCGGCATAAAAAGTTTAGCCAATTCGTCATCGGATTTGCGAGTTAAATATTGATGATTGAACCATTTTGTTTTTTCGGGGTCGAATTTAGAGCCGGATTTTCCGATTTTTTCGAGCGAAAAGGCTTCGATGAGTTCGGGCATGGTAAAAATTTCTTGTTCTGTTCCTGCGTTCCAGCCCAAAACTGCCAACATATTTATAAAAGCATCGGGCAAATATCCGTCTTCGCGGTAGCCGGAATAAATTTCGCCTTCGGGCGTTTTCCATTGGGTAGGGAAAACCGGAAATCCCATTTGGTCGCCATCGCGTTTGCTGAGTTTTCCGTTGCCTTTGGGTTTGAGAATGAGCGGTAAATGAGCAAATTGCGGGGCTTCCCAACCAAAACTGCGATACAGCAAAACGTGCAAAGGCATCGACGGCAGCCACTCTTCGCCGCGTATTACGTGCGAAATTTCCATCAAATGGTCATCAACTATGTTGGCAAAATGGTAGGTGGGCATTCCGTCTGATTTAAACAGCACTTTGTCGTCTAAAAGCTTGGTATTCACCGTCATTTCACCTCTGATGATGTCATGAATAGTCAGTATCTCGTCGCTTGGCATGTTAAAACGTATAACATATTCACCTTCAGCTATTTTCTGTTTTACTTCTTGTTCTGTAAGTGTAAAAGAATTTTTCATTTCGCCCCGCGTTATGGCGTTGTAATGTTGAATGTCCGATTTGGCTTCTTGCAGTCTAACTCTCATATTTTCAAGCTCTTCGGCACTGTCAAAAGCATAATAAGCGTGTCCGAGTTCCACCAATTGGTGTATGTATTTGAGGTAGATTTCTTTGCGCTCCGATTGTCGGTAAGGTCCGTATTTTCCGCCTACTTTTATACTTTCGTCAAAAGGCAAACCGCACCATTCAAACGCTTCAACTATGTAATTTTCAGCACCTTCCACGTATCGCTTTTGGTCGGTGTCTTCAATTCTCAAAATAAAATCGCCTCCATGTTTTTTTGCAAACAAATAATTAAAAAGGGCAGTTCTCACGCCGCCTATGTGCAATGGACCCGTTGGACTTGGGGCAAATCGTACTCTTACTTTTTTCATTTTATGTTATATTAAATTGTTACACTGCTAAATTGTTACATTGTTAAATTTATACTTCAAGCGGTAACTTTGCCAAAGTTCGAAACTTTGGCAAAGTTTTAATTACAAGGCACTTACGTGAAAATAAAAGCTCGAATTATAACCGTTTTAAAGTATATTTATAAATTATGTTGTATTTTAGTAATAAAATTAATTTTAAAAACAATAATATTTTATTAAAAATTTTGCTGTAAGCTATTTTATTTTTATTACCGCATTATTTTCTCAAATTCTTCAATCGGTTTTCCCGTTGCCCCTGAAGGCATTGCTACATTGAGTAAAGTAGAAATGGTGGGAGCAATGTCTGTCATTTCTATTTTTCGATTAATAATTTGCGGAGTTATTTTCCAACCATACCAAATGAGCGGAACATGGGCATTGTAACTATAAAAAGAATTGTATGTTCTATCTTTCACATTTTCAGACCAATTTGGCAAAAGATTAATTAAAATATCACCCGAACGACCATAATAATAGGAATTTTGAATAAAATTAAACGGATATTTATTCAAATCGTTGTCTTGCAAGTTACTTGCCCCAACTACATTTGCTACTCCGGTAAATTCTTTTAATAATTCAATGGATTCTTTTTCTATGGTAGAATACGACATTTTTTTATTCTCAATAAGCCTTCTATCAAAATAAAATTGTTGGTTAGAGTAGGAGAGAACCCAAGCATCGTTTCCGAATTTATTACGCAAATAGGCTTTTAACAGTGAGATAGCAGTTCCTTGATTAAAAAAACCGGTAGGCATTTTCATCTCTTCCAAGTAAGCCGTTGAATATTGACTTCCATGGCTTGAAGTAAAATAAATCAGGTAATTTTCGTTGCCTACAAAACTATCTAAAAACATAATCAAATGAGCTAAATCGCGGTCTAAACGTAAAAAAGCATCTTCTACTTCAATTGATTCGGGTCCGAAAAGTTTACCGATTTCATGCGTTGCCGAGAAATTCAGTAAAAGTAAATCGGTATAATCATCTTTGCCTAAATTTTCCGATTGAATGGCTTTGATGGCGAAATCTTTGGTTAAAAGATTGCTAAAAGGTGTCATTTTCAGCAGCGAATATTCGCGCATTTGTTTGTTCAGTCGGCTCAATTCGTAAGGAAAAGTTTTGTATTCATTTAAGAAACCTTGCTCCAATTTGCTGTCATCAGCTTGACTTTCAGTATATTTTTCAATAGGTAAAATGGTATTCCAAGTTTTTGTCAGATACAAATCGGGTAAAAATTCGTTGTTAAAATCCGTAACCCATTTGGGTAATTCGGACACGTAATTAGAATTTGTTATCCATGCACCGGCTCTTTCGTCAAACCAAAAAGCTGTTCCTAAATTTCCAATGGAAAGAATAGAAGCATAGTCGGATACCGAAATACTTATTGCCTTCGATTTTTTTGAAGTAGAAAGTAAGAGTTCTTCGGCAAAGGTTGTTGATTCTAAATATTGAGCCGAGCGTCTGCCCTCATAAGAATCGCTTCCCATTGTAAAAGGTTTTTCGTCTTGCACACAATATACCTGAGAATTTTTTTTCACATCATACCAATTAGTACCTATAATTCCGTGAACTGAAGGTGTACTTCCGGTCGAAATAGTGGCATGACTAACGCCGGCTTGCACAAAAAGATGGTTGTAATGAGCTTGATTACAAATCATTCCACCATTGTAAAGCTTTTTAAAGCCACCACTTTCGTACTTTTCCCAATATCGCTCAATGTAGTCGTATCGCATTTGTTCAACAACAATTCCAATGATTAATTTCGGGCGATAGGGTTTTATCGTTCCTTGTGCAAAAATTTTTATGCATGAAAAAAATAAAACACTAAAAATAATTAAAAATAGATAATATTTTTTTATATTTTTAAAATACATTTTGATAAAAATTATAAATTTATAGAATTTTATTTATAACGTATTACAGATTTCTAAATATGGTTTACAAAAAAAATGGCACTGATAATAATTTAAAATGAATGCTACCATAAGCAATCTTGCCAATCGGTTGCAATGTGCATGATTAAACCAATGGCAAAGATACGGCTTTTTTTGAAAAAAAGAAAAAAAATGTAAATTGAAATAGCCCAATAAGTGTGCAAAGGGTGAAAATTGATGCTGCACCTGTCGGCTTGAAAAATAGGTGTAGCCAATAAATGGTCTAAATCAATGAGCATAGTTGATAAAAACATGAGCCAAACTTTTTTCCAGCTTTCTTTATAAAATAAATATGCCACTATGCCCGGAAAGCCCAAATGCAAAAAGTAATGAACAAAAAATTGCATTTTTGTATAAAATTAATTTGGTTTTTTAGTTTTTAATTGAACAAACAAGTAAATTAAAAATAAACCGGCAAAAAATAAAGCAATGCGACCAATTAAATCTCCATTTTTTGCGTAAAAAGTTTTCTCGGAATTTAGTGAAATTTTTCCTTCCAAAGTTCCTTGTTTGTTGTATTTTATATCTTTTTCAATTTCACCCAAAGGATTAATAATGGCTGAAATACCCGTATTTGCAGCTCTTGCAATGCTTCGGCGGTTTTCGATGGCACGCAGTTGCGAGAGTTTAGCATGTTGTCGGTAACCCGGCGTATCGCCCCACCAGCCATCGTTTGTAATGATAAACAGCACATTAGCATCATTTTTAACAAAATCAGTGATAAATTCTCCAAACAAAGTTTCATAGCAAATGGGAACGCCAATTTTAGCTTTGTTTTGATTGTTTGTGAATGTTTTTCGTTCATTATCAGAAGCTAAGCTGCCAACAATTCCTCCAAAATCGACCATTAAATTGTCGAGCCAAGGAAAAATATTAGCAAATGGCATTTTTTCTACACCCAAAACAAATTGCGATTTGTTGTAAACTTGAGTTTGATTGCCCGAATGGATTTGCAAAGCAGAGCTAAAAGCCTCATAATAAACATTTAAGCTTTTATCGTAACGAATGGTAGCTGTTTGCTGTTTTTGCGGGGAAACTTTAAATGTATTTGCACCCAAAACGATATGCGTTTGGGGCATTTGTTTAAGTATATCTTTGATTTTTGACAAGGTTTTACTTTTTTTAAAATCATTTTGCCAAATTATTTCTAAGTTGCGGGAAATGCTGGTTTCGGGAAGTATAATAAAATCAACCTTTTTATTAGAAATGCTATTTATTTGATTTAAAATTTTATTAAAATTGGCAATTTGAAGTTGAGGATTGTATTTTTCAGTATAAGAATCTATATTGGGCTGAATAATAGCAACTTGGATAAAACTTTGTTTCGCCTTATATTTTTTTATAATATTTTTTGAAAAATAAATAGGAAGAGTTATTAGCGCGATTAAAAACACGATTTCCAATAGGAAAGCCTTTGGTGTTTTATATTTTAGATACAACCTAAACATTCTGAAAATAAGTATATTAACTAATAAAATCCAAAAACTTCCTCCTAAAATACCAGTATATTCATACCATTGAATCGTTTGTAAATCATTCGCCAATCCATTCCCTAAATTTAACCATGGAAAAGCTAAAAACCAATTGAAATGAATATATTCAAAAGCCAACCAGAAGAAAACAAGGGTTGAAAATGCAAATTTTTCGGATAAATTTCGATGTGCAATGTGAAAAATGAGAAAAACAAGTGCCATAAAGAACGAATTGAGCAAAACCGGAGGTAAAATAGAGAACCATGCCGAATTTATTGTCCACCAGAGTGAGAATAAATTCCAAAAAGCAAATGCTAAGTAGGCGAAATTGAAAAAAACAATGGGTTTGTATTCATTTTTTCGCTCAAAATAATGTTTTTCGATAATGAAAAGAGGCAAAAAGCCCAAAAATAAAATGAATCCCGAAAAATTGCTAACAAAAGGTAAGGTTAGTAAAATACCTGTAACGAATGATAAAATTAAATTTTTTTTCAAAATATTAAATTTAAAATTGCAAAAATAATTATATTTTTTTATCTTTATAAAAAATTACTCTGTGTAAAATTTTAATAATTGTTCAATGGCTCTTTGACAAACCGGACAAAATTCATTTTTATTGTTTGAGCGCATTTTACAATCCCAAACCGGACGATAAATTCTTTTTGTTACGTAACCACCACCTTCAAAAACACCTATTTTATCTCTATACATGTAAGAATTAGGAGTAGGAATTGGAGTATCTTTTTCGAGCATGTCTTTCCATTTTTTATGAAATTCTACTAAAGTTGTTATATTTTTATTATAAATTTCAACTGAAAAATCGTACATATTTTCATAAGCTACTTCCGAATCGAAATATTCATCGGCAAGAGCTGCAAACCCATGCCCGAATTCGTGAGTAAAAACTTCGCGCGATTGTGCATGGTCAGATGCGCAGATATTATAGGAGTTAAAAATGCCGCTTCCGCCATATTTTGAAGTGTTTACAAGAATAAAAATCTGGTCGTATGCCGTGCAAGCAGCTACATTTCTTATGGTGTGAATGTCGGGCGATGTTAAATAACGCTCAATGTCAAAAGTGTAAAAATGACTGTTTATCAGTGTTTTACGCCAGATGCTTTCACCCGGAATATCGCTACCCGATTGTTCCGATGGAGCTTCGATGATTGTGAAATTGATGTGGTCTTTGTATTTTGTAAATGGCTGAACTTCAAAAGTATATTGCATGAAACGCTTGGCATCTTGCCTGAATTTTTCCATTTCATTTTTGGTGTATCCTTCGGGAATCAGAGCAATATCAAGGCTTTGATGAGATGGAAATTTTCCTGAAATTTGCTTGGTAGGAAAGTTGTAAACTCTTTCTTTTGAAATAAAATAGTTGTTCGGATTAATAAAAATTTTATATAACAATCTGAATTTCTGATTTTTAAGTCTTTCTTGCAATTCCAACCGAACACTCTTTTTAGGAAAAGGAAAAATTACGGTTTCCGAATAAGTTTTATTAATTTTTCGGGCTTCCGCTGTAGTTTGCCATTCTTTGAATAAATTGGAATAACCGCGCGAATAGAGCAATTCGTTAGAAAGTGAATCGAAGACAAGTAATTGATATTCACCTATATTAAACGTATCAATTAAGTTTTTTTTCGAGCCTCCCCAGAAGGGTTCTTCTTTAAATTCTTTAAAAAAAATAAAACTTGTGTCTGCATTTCCGCCAATAAAATAATCGAAACGGAGTGTTTTATTCTCAAAATAAGTGTCAAAAGAAGTTTGCGAAAAGCTTGATTTATTGAAAATTACAATTAATAAGCTAATTATAATAATTTTTTTCATTTGCGATGACTTTTATAAAATTCATATTTTTTTATGATATAATTCAAAAAAATAAAAAATCAGGTAAAAAAAAATTGAATTACATTATATTTTCTAATTTTTTTGAAATTCAAAATTAATCTTTTTTTTGAAAAAATAAAAAAGAAAGTTTATTTTTGTAAAAAATAATTTATTTGTATTTTATTCGTTAAATTTAGTATAATTTTGGAAAATAAAAAAAGAATTTTACGAATGTTAATTGATGAGTGAAATATCTGATATAGAGATACTTGAAATGTTTAAGCAAGCTTCAAAAAAAGAGTTTGCTTTTGGAGAGTTGGTTAAAAAGTTTCAAAAACCGATTTATTGGCATGTGCGAAAAATAGTTCTTTCGCACGACGATGCCGACGATGTGGTTCAAAATGTTTTTGTTAAAATATGGAAATCATTGGCTGATTTTCGTGGTGATTCTAAGTTACTTACATGGATTCTTAAAATTGCAACCAATGAATCTCTTTCTTTCTTAAAAGCAAAAAAGAGGAAATTAATGATTTCGTTTTCAACAGTGGAGGAGTATTTAAAAAATAACTTGGAAAGCGATGCGTACTTTTCAGGTGACGAAATGCAATTAAAATTACAAAAAGCCTTGCTTACTTTACCTGAAAAACAGCGTATCGTATTCAATATGAAATATTTTGATGAAATGAAATATGAAGAAATGTCTGAAATTCTCGAAACTTCGGTTGGAGCATTAAAGGCAAGTTTTCATTTAGCAACTAAAAAAATTGAAGAATTTTTAAAAAGAAATTAAACCTTTTTCTAAAAAAAGAGTCTAATAAATAAAAAGTTATGAAAAACGAAGAAAATATATTGGAAAGTCTTAAAAATCAGGCTAATCCGTTTGATATACCTGAAAAATATTTTGATGATTTGGAAGCGAGAGTTCAATATAAAATTTCAGAGCAATCAAAAAATATTTCGGTATTTCAAAAAGCTAAACCTTATTTAATGTTGGCAGCCGGTTTTGCGCTTATTTTTACCATTTGGAAAACAATTACTTTTGCTTATTTGGATAATAATATTAGTCAAAATATTGAAAATGAGCAAGTTAAAAATACTATTGATATTGAAAACTATGAGTTGGAAAGCATAACGGAAAATGAAATAATTGACATTATTTCGCAAGAAGAAATGGAGGAGACTGAAATTAATGAGGAAGTATTGCCTGAAATAGCTGATAAAGAGGCTATTATAGATTATTTATTAGAAGAAAATATTTCGGAATTAGATATAATTGAATATTAATTTTTTTATAGTTAAATAATTTTTTTTATGAGAAATTTTACTGCATATATCGTTTTTTTCTGCTTATTTGTATTAACATTGGAAGGTTTTGGTCAAAATCCTGATGCTCAACGTCCTACGCGCGAGCGTTTGCAAGCTCAAAAAATAGCCTTTATTACGCAGCATTTGGCTTTAACTCCAAACGAAGCGCAGCAATTTTGGCCTGTTTACAACGAGTTTGATGCCAAAAGATTAAAATATCATGCGGCTGCAAATAAAGCCTTAAAGAAAATAAACGATGCCGATAATTTAAGCGACAAAGAGTTAGATGAGTTGGCTAATGAATTTTTAACCAATCAGTTGCAAGATGCTCAATTGCAAGTAGAATACCATGAAAAATTTAAAAAAATTTTACCAATAAAAAAGGTGGTAAAACTTTATTCGGCAGAAAAGAAATTTAGAAATATGTTGCTAAAAAAACTTGGTAATCAGCAAGATTTATTAGAAGAATAATTATTAAATGAAGAAATAATAAATTATTTTTACCTAAATATTTTTATTTTTTCAAAAAAAATTGGATATTAAATTTTTTTTTGTAACTTGCAGTTGTTATATTTGCTAAGTAGTGAAATATAAATAATCAACACTTTTTTTATTGTTCTTTGAAATTTTG
>DYNA01000073.1 GCA_020721325.1 Paludibacter propionicigenes | reverse complement strand
CTTAGTGTTCTTTATGGTAAAATATTGGTTTTCAATTTGCAACAAGTCTATTAAACAATCCATTTATACTGCAAACGGTTTATTATTTCACTTTTCCAAAGTCCTAAAACTTTGGAAAAGTTGTAGTTACGTAATAATAAATATTAAAATTTATCCCGTTTTTATTATAAAAAAAAATGTTTTTAAAAAAAAAATCGATTTGTTAAACTTAAACCGTTCCTAAATTTAATAGTTCCTTTTTTTATAACAAATTCATAACAAACCAGACAAGTTTCAAAACTCGTCTGGTTTTTAGCCGTTCAAAGTAAATCTTAAAATCCGCAAATCTAATGCTAACCAACTGAGCAACATCGCATCAATTGTTTGAAAAACGAATTATTAATGAATTGTATATCAATAGATTAATACAACGATTTGCTAATTTTAGAAAATCTTTTAAATTTGCAAATACCGTTTATATTTTTTTATTGAACGTGATTTATTTCTACTATCATTGCCACAACCGTTTTATCTTTCGACTTGGCACTGAATGAAATGGTACTGCCGTCAGAAAATTGAATGTCTTCATTATTCAAAAGTTTAGTACCCAAAGCCCCTTTTATTTTTTGAGCAAAAGTACCGTAACCGCGTTCCACATCGCTCATAACTTCTTCAAAATTAAGTGGTTCAGTAGAATAAAGCACACACATATAATCAGTGCCTACGGTGTTGTCCATTTGAATATAATGCTGCTCATCGGGCAAAGCTACTTCATTATCGGAATAGTTCAACGCCGGACTGATTAATTTGTCGTAAGGAAATACCGGAAATAATTTTTCAGTAGCATCAGTTCCAAAAGCATAAACATAAGCAGGCTCCGAATTGCGAATGAAAATTCTGAATCGAGTACCCGATTTATACGAACCTTTCATTTTAAAAATATTCTCTTCTCGAGTAGCGTTCATACTCACGCCACTGCTCAATTCGTAACGAATAGCACCTTTAAATTCTCTATCCTCATTAACTACTAAATTTGGATAACCGCTTGCCATGTTGCCGATGATTTCGTAAGCATACTTTGTGAAATCGGCAAAAGTGGCATATTTTATCCAAATGTAACCTTGATTACCCCACTCAACACCCCAAGAGTTTTGAATTAAAAAGCAACCGCCGTCTTTGTTGTCATCGTAACCCACAACGCACATGGCGTGTCCGCCGTAGTTTCCGAGCGGACTTTCCGCTGGAGTCCAAACACCGCTTGCCTGATAAAAAGAATTGGGCGTAAGCATACCGATTACTACCGGATTTTTTTCGGCTAAACTTTTTTTAACTGCCTGAATTTTAAAGGCGTTTCCATCAGTTAGACCAAAAAGTTTTGCGTAATCAGTAATTCTAAACTTTTTTGCATTTGAAAGTAAAGTTTCGCTAATGCTCTGCGGGCAATTGATGCTCAACTCCGAGTAACGCACAGCTCCAACGGTTTTCATGGTTTCCAAAGCATCGCTAAGCGAAGAGCCGAAGGCACAATTGGCATCGGTGTCATCTTTGATGTGTTTGTAAGTAAAACCGGGAGAGAACGTATTTTCGTTAATTTTTGCCTTATCGGTCAAATTTAAGGTTTTCGATTCTACAATGGTCATTGCACAAAAAGCCGTAGCCCAGCCCACGCAAGTTGAGTAACTGCCTTGGCTCATGGGTGTTGGCGCATAATCTACCAACGATATTTCTGTGGGCAAACTGTTTCCGTACATACTCCGCACCAAGGGTGCTTTCATTTGTGTGGAATTGTAGCCGGTGTCGTCGTATTTTAATCCTCTTTTGTATTTTGTGGTATCTTTTTGTGCAAAACCCGCAGTCAAAAAGACCAAAAGAGCAAGCAATAAACTTAATTTTTTCATATTTTTTATATTTTATATTTTGATAAATTGTTAAATTGTTAAATGGTTAAATTGTTTTTTTAAAGAAATTTTTAAAAAAAAAGATTTTTTTAAGAAGTTTTTTTCAAAAAAAAGATTTTTTTAAGAAGTTTTTTTCAAAAAAAAGATTTTTTTAAGAAGTTTTTTTCAAAAAAAAGATTTTTTTTAAGAAGTTTTTTTCAAAAAAAAGATTTTTTTTAAGAAGTTTTTTTCAAAAAAAGATTTTTTTAAGAAGTTTTTTTCAAAAAAAGATTTTTTTAAGAAGTTTTTTTCAAAAAAAGATTTTTTTTAATAAGTTTTTTTTCAAAAAAAAAGATTTTTATAAAAAAAACAATTTAACAATTTAACAATTTAATTTTTTATTTTTTAAAATAGAAATCTTCAAAGATAGATGAGTTATCCCAAGGCACTTGTTTGCCTTCCGATTTTTTATAAACATTTCGGCGCACTTCTTTGAAAACATTTTCTATGGTTTCGCCTTTCTTTTCGAGTGCCAAAAGAAGTTCTTGGGTATAAAGTCCGTTAGAGCCAGAACCGTCGGCAGCAACCGAGCCGGGCGAAGTGGCATAAGCTATGAAAGTACCTTGCGGAGCATTGGTTTGCGCCAATCCGTTTCCGCCGGTTGAGCGAGTTGCAGTGGCAAAAGGATTGTCGCGACAGGCATCTAAAATAATGATATTCATGTTGTTACGTGCATAATCCATTTCACCGAGAAGTCTTTTGATGTTTACGGCTTCCAGTTCTACGTCTTGTTGTTTTTGAATGTCGGCATCAACGGGAATTAAATAATTTTCGCCATCAACCTGCATACCGTGTCCGGCATAGAAAAACAAGCCGGTTCCTTTATCGGCGGCTAATTTTTCGCCAAAAGTACGGAAGGCTTTTTTCATGTCGTTTTGACCTTGATTTAAGTGAAGCATGACTTCAAAACCAAGAGCTTCCAATTTTTTAGCCATTGCTTTGGCGTCATTTTCGGGGTTTCGCAAAGGCGAAGAGGAATAATTGCTGTTGCCGATAATTAGAGCTAAGCGTTTTTCGGAGCTTGCCATTACATTTTCAAAAGTAATGGTTCGTTCTTCGGTAGTTGTGGTTCCGGTTTGATTTGAAACGGCAACTTTTATACGGTTATCGCCGGCAGTGAGAGTTATGTCGCGTTCTATGGTGTAGTCGCAAGCGGTGCTAACTACTGAAAATCCTCTGTTGGCATTTGCCTGTTCTACTCCGTTTACAAAAACTTTTGCGGTAACGGGAGTTGAAGATTCTACACACACTTTTATTTTGTAAGTATTTGAGCTGGTGGTAGATGTGTAATATTCGGGCGTAAGCCAAGTAACCATCGGACCTTTCGTTTCTTCTTCCACCGGACCAACGTATTGATTGTCTTTCCAGCGACCTGATTTGGAAGTTCCGTCTGTGTAATACATCGTTCCAACGCCGGTATAGCTACCGTTTTCCCAGTCGCCAATGTATTTTACGCCGCTTGCCCAGATGTAAGTTCCTTGTCCGGTGCGGTTGTCTAAAACCCATTCGCCAATGTATTTGTCGCCGTTTGCGTAATAGAACGTACCTTGTCCGTTGTATTTTCCACTGCTCCAATTGCCTACGTATTTTGCACCGCTCTCGAAAGAATAAGTTCCGTAGCCGTTATCGCAACTTCCCGAAATACAACCTACGTTTCCTTTTGATTTTCCTACAAAATTATCCATTTCCCAAATACCGCTTTGAACCGTTCCATCGGGAAAATACATGGTTCCTTCGCCGTGGAAATAGTTATCGACTAATGAACCAACGTATTTTTGTCCGTTTCGGTAAACAAAAGTTCCTTGTCCGGTGAGTTTGTCCATAGCGTAATATCCTTTGTAATAGTCGTATTCCGATTCGGGGTGATAAGTGTATGTACCAAAACCGTGTTTGTGGTCTTCTTTCCATTCACCCGAATATTTTGCACCGTTTGAAAAATTATTTGAACCTTGTCCGTTTCGTTTTCCGTTTTCCCAGTTTCCTTCGTATTTTTCGCCGCTTTCCCATTTGTAAATGCCCCAGCCGTTTTCGCAATCGCCCGAAACACAACCTGTTGAATTGTTGTCATAAGAAGTAGCACCTACAAAAACGTCATTTTCCCAACGTCCGCTTTCGATGGTTCCATCGGTGTAATACATTGCACCTTGTCCGGTAAAATAATTATCTACCAAATCGCCAATGTATTTTTGACCGCTTTTCCAGAGAAAAGTACCTTTGCCGTTCATTTTGTTTCCAGCCCAATAGCCTGTGTATGAACTGTATTCCGATTCATTTTTATAGGTATAAGTACCGTAACCTATTTTTTCGTCGTTTACCCAGTCTCCGTCGTATTTTGCGCCATTAGCCCAAGAGTTTGTACCGCGTCCGTTGCGTTGGTTATTAGCCCAAGCGCCCTCGTATCGTTCGCCGTCTTGCCAAACATAAATTCCGTATCCATTTTGACAATCGCCTGATATGCAGCCGGTTGTTACTTTATCCGAATCGGAATAAACACCATTGCTCCAGCTACCTTTTTTGACCGTTCCATCGGGATAAACATAAGTACCTTCGCCGTGCATGTTTCCATTGAGCCAACCTCCGGTATATTTATCGCCTTCCGCCCAATAGTAAGTTCCTTGTCCGTTCATGATATTTTCTACGTATTCGCCAATGTATTTGGCACCCGAAGAATAGTAATAAGTACCAAAACCATGTCTTAAACCACCTTTCCAGTCGCCGGTATATTTGTCGCCTTTCCACTGTCCCGGTCCCCAAATGTACGTACCGTAACCTTCTTCGCAATCTCCTGAAATACAACCACTTTGCTGTGCAAAAAGCTGTAAAGAGAGGAAGAATATTAAATTTAATAAAATTATTTTCTTCATAGCTCAAAAAAAATTAATATAAAGTTTATAAATATACTGATTAAAATTTTAAAGTTAATTGATTGATTTTATGAAAATTAAGTTCAGATTTATTTTCATAAAAACAATTTACAAGTTACGTGAATTTTATGAATAAAAAAAATATTTTGTATAACAATTTATTTTTTTTATAGAAAAAGAACAAAGAAATATTTGATTTGAAAAAAAACAAAGAATTTAATATTTTAATTATTTTCTAATTTTAGACGTGCTAATATCATGCAAATATTTTTTGATTTCTTCGGTCATATAGGAGTTGTTTGTTGTTATTTATTGATTTGATTAAATACGGATTTGTTAAAGATTCTTCGGTTAAAAGGTCTATTTTTCTATCGTATAAATTTTCCAAATCGTGCCTAAAATCAAAAAAATAATCGGCATAATCCAAAAGTGGAACTTCCCCAAATTTTACAAGAAAATCTAAATCGCTTTGGTCTGTAAACTGATTGTTTGTAGCCGAACCAAATAAATATAAATGAGCAACTTTGTATTTTTCACACAGCAATTGCAACGCATTCATTTTTTCTAAAACAAAAGGCTTAATATTTTTGTTTTGTTCCATTTTTTCAAATTTAAAATAAAAATTAAAATTTGATATAAAGTTAAAATTAATTTTATATCATTAAAAAAACGTAGAAAAATAGAATTATTATACTTTTTGCAAATTAAAATTCTAAAAAATTTATTTCTTCTGTTTCAAAAATGCCTTTATCTATTTTTCGATAAGCAAAAAGCAAATCAAAATGGGACAAGGTGCAAGTCAAATAATTGTATGCAATTTGCAGTAAATTAGATGCTTGCATTTTTATAGATTCCTTTTTATAATGATTTTCGTGTGAAAAATTTAAAAATTTAAGCACCCTGAAAGCATCAAACCACTGAAAAAAACGATTGTTAAAAGTTTTTAAACTCGGACTGTTTTGAATTATTTTTTTCAAATCTTCTTCAAAATTATTTTCATTTAAAAAAAATAAAATAATAGGAGAAATCTGTTTTTGAATTAGACCTTCTTTTGCATTTTCATAATTTTTTTCAAAAAAAATATTTTTATGAATAAAAAAAGTTTTCAGGTCTAAAAAAGCTTGCAAATGGTAAGTTAAATAATCGTTTTGGGGCTGCAAAAGCATTTTTTGAATGGCAGCTCCCGTTCCGAAAGGCACGCGGTCTGAGGAGCGCGGCGAAGGATATACCGTTGTGGTATTCAGCTCGTTATAATTGCCGAGAGGAATTATTTTTTGTAAAAAATAAAAATCTTCTCCGGCTTTTCGTCTATTCATGCCGCCTTGCTTGGCATAGATTTTTGCCCGAACCGCAAAACTCGAACCAATGGTGTGAAAAGCAAACGGAAAATCGGCAAATTGCAAAGCTTGTTTGTAATAACGCAAATACAGCTCGTATTTGGTTATGTTTTCATATATATCTTGTTCGTATTCAGCACCTTGCGTAGGGTGTTCAAAATAAATGGAAACGCCGTTAGATGGCGGATTTGTTTCAAAATGTTGCTCTATTTGGCACAAATAATTTTCTTGGCAAGTAGAATCGGCATCAAAGCCCACAATGATACCGTTTTCATTTCCAACAGAATACAAACGTGAATACGCCTCGTCCATGCCTATTTTGCGAGCTAAACCTACACCTGCAAATTTTTGCGGCAAATTTTCGATGTTTAAAACAAAAAAATTTAATTTCTCGGTATTATTTTTTTTAATCCAATTTTGGGTTTCTAAATAAGTTTTTCGGTTTTTTTCAATGATTTCAATTTCTGTTTCCGTTCCAGAATTGATAACAATAATGATTTCAACACTTTTTTCAGACAAGGTACAGTTTTTTATAGACTCAAGGCTTTTGATTAATTCCGGCTCGTTAAAACACGGAATTACAATGCACATATTCAAATTGTTAGCTGGCTTTTGGCTAATTTGTAAATCTAAAAAATGATATTTCTCAAAATAATTCAAACTTTTGTGCAATGGATTTGTTTTCAACTGTTTAACAATTTTAAATTTTAATTTTAGAAGTATCTTTTCGTTTCAACTGAAGATTTTCAATTATTTGTTATAAATATACACATCGCGTTGCGGGAAAGGAATTACAATTTTATTTTGATTGAACTTGTGGTAAATTGCTTTTCGTAAATCGCTCTTAACCAATTGAATAACAAATTCATCGTTGCTCCAAAATAAAAGCTCAAAATCGAGCGAAGATTCTCCAAAATCTTTAAAAATAACACTCGGAGCCGGTTCTGTTAAAATATTTTTATGCTCGGAAGCACATTCTTTCAAAAGTCTTTCAACTAATTCAATATCAGAACCATAAGCAACACCAACAGCCACTCTAAAGCGAGTTTTGGTGTCGGTGTTTGTGTTATTAATTAACTTATTAGCAGTGAGTTGCGTATTTGGCAATATAATGGTTGTGCTATCGGGAGTTAAAATTTTTGTGGTTCGCAAATCCGATTCTATGACCTTACCTACAACTCCGTCCACATCAACTATGTCGCCCACTTTTACCGTTCCTTCGGCTATTATAACCAAACCGGAAACAAAATCACTGAAAAGTTGTTGAATACCAAAACCTAAGCCCACCAAAAGAGCCGCCGAACCTGCCAATAAAAGAGAAAGTTTAAAACCCGCTGATTCTAAAATTATACCAAGTAATATAAGCCAAATCAGGTATTTTAAAATCCTAAAAATAGAATGACTTGTACCTAAATCTATTTTCTTTTGGTTTACTTGATGCCTAAAAAATCCTTTCAAACCTACCAAAATCATTTGACCGATTACAATAACCAAAATAGCAAAGATAAAATCGCCGGTTGTAATATCTATTTTATTGATTTTGAAGAATTTATAATTTATAAAATGATTAAAATTTCGTAAAAAAGATTTTAAAACAATACTTACCGTAATAATCCAAAAAATGGTTTGAACCAATCGAAAAGTGCTTTTAACTAAATTTTCAGCGTTTTCATAACTCACATTCAATTTGCGCTGAGCAATTTTAAACAAATAGATTATCAATAAGTTAAGTGTAATAAAAAAAACAGAGGTAAGAATGGATAAAGTAGTTATTTCAATGTATTTATTTTTAAAAAAACGATATTGATAAAATTCTTCGGTATTAATTTCTATCACAATAGTAATAGCAATAAGCCAAAAAAGTATGATTAAAAACGAACTTATCTTTCTGCGAATGAAATAAATAACAAATTTTTCCAATTTTTTACTAAGCAAAAAACGCTTTGTTACAAAGGATAAAAAAATAACACTTGTGAATGTTAATAAAGTAAGCATTAAATCCAAAGTACTCATTTCTAAAAACTTAGAATGAATAATTTGACTTTCAAAGAAATTTTTCATGTCAGAACAATAAAGTAAATTTTATTTTTTAAAATTTGCATCAAAAGTATATTTCAATGAAAAAATATTGGAATAACTTACCAACAAACTTCCAATATCTGTAAGCGCGTAATCAAGTGTAAAACCCTTATAGTGAATACCTAATCCCATATTTGGCTGCATACGAATTTGATTTTTTTCAAAATAAGAAATCTCTTGAAAATTACCTACCCCCAAACGTAAGAAAATAAAGCCTAAATAATCAAATTCTGCACCAAAACTTGGCGATAAAGTGAACGTTTTGCCCGAAACAAGGGCATTTTGCTGACCATCGAAATAAATTTTGGCGTCAATTTCTAATTTTGTTGAAATTTTAGGAGATAATTTAAAATCTCTTGCAACGCCCAAAGTTAGCGAAGGCATAGTTATGTCTATTTTATTTTCAGTGAGCGAGTTAGCCGTTGAATCGGTTTCAAAAGTTACTTTAAGAGCTTCTTTATTGAGTTTCCAAAAATTAAAGGAAGTTGTAATATCACTTACCATAGCACCAAATTGCCACTTTTTTATTTTATATTGCAAAGCGGCATCGAGTCCAAAACCCAAAGCCCAAGCGAACTCGCCTTGATGCCGATAAATAATTTTAAAATTTGTTCCTAAATTTAATCCGGTAATTTTTGTTTTTCGAGCATAGGAAAATAAAAATGCATAATCTGCAACGGAAAAGTTTTTTATTCGATTGTAATCAAAATTTCCATCTTTATCGAAAACATCGAGCGAATTTTGAATATTGTCCACTCCCGAACGAATGATAGAAAAAGCCGTAGTACTCAAAGAATCAATACGATAGCTTGTTCCTAAAAAATCATATTTTAGCATTCCGGCAAATTGCTCGGCGTGCATTAATCCGGCATCGAATTGTTTTTGACTATCCAACAATCCAGCGGGATTCCAAAATGCTGAATAAATACCAGAACTTGAGGCTGTTACAGAACCTCCCAGCGACAAAGCTCTTGCACCTATGCCTATGGCAAGAAAATCGTTGTTGTATTTGCGTATTTCTTGAGAAAAACCAAGTACTGCAAATAAAATGAATAGGGAAAAAAGAAGAAATCGCATCGAATTTTTTTTCTTTAAAAAAGGTATGAACTGTGAAAATTGAAACTTTTTGTTACAAATAAATAAAATTTAATCCATTTTCGCAACCTTATATTGCTTGGTTTTTATTTTTTTATAGTTTAATATCATAAATAGTTGAATATTAAATATTTAATTTCCATTTTTTTTTTAATATTTCATTTCTGTAAGAAAAAAAATTCTTTTATGGAAAATGAAATTACTATTCAAAATTTTAATAAATAAGTAAAAATTTCACTTTTTTATTAATTAATTTTTATATTTTTAAATTAAATTTTATAAAAAAATAAAAAATAATATTTTAAATAAATACCGAAAAATAAATAATAAAACTTGAGAGTGTAAAAAAAAAAGTAACAGTGAATAAAAAGCTAAAAAAACAAGCTAAAATTCTAATATTTAGCATTTTATAAAAAAATTACCCTTATTTCTACACTATCAATGGATTATAATTCTACTTTTTTGAAAACATACAAACTTCTATCTTCGGGTGTTCCGATAACAAAACGCAGTTGATTTTCATTAAAATCTCTCAAAATCATCACATTAGCATCAGTTTGTCCGGTAAATTTAACCGAAACAATGGTATCCGATGTAATGTTCCAGCTTCCGTTTTGGAGTTTACCATTTACATTTTCAATAACAGTAAAGTCTTCTTTGAAAGTCATTTTTACAATTTGTTGCAAAATAGAGGCTTTGCCGGTTTCCATATTTTGCAAAATCTGCGGGTCGGCTGGTGGAGAGAGAAAAATAATGTCATTTAATTGCCAACTTCCGAGCATTTGTGGAAATTTCTTCTGAGCATTTTCTTTGTCTTCCATTTGCTCGGTGCATGATAATGAGAAAGTTAGGAATGCTAAAAATCCCAAAAACAGTTTTAATCTTTTTATTTTCATTTTTTACTTCAAATAATTTTATAATACGTATATTCCAAAAAAAGATTTAATCGAATTTCAATAAAATGTACGATTTAATCGTTTTATTTTACAAAATTAAATTTTTTTTTTTATTTTTTTTTTATTTTTCAAAATTTTAATCTATAAATTTCTTTAACCAATTGTATTTAAGAATTTTAATTTATTTTTTTAATATTTAAAAAAAATAAAAAGAATGATTTTTTTTCAAAAACAAAAAAAAATAGTTTAAAGTGAAACTTTTTTACCAAAAAAAAGTATAAGAAAGAGTTGTAAAATTGGTTGGTGTAAAAAAAAGATAAAACATTTTTTTGTTAAAAATAATTAAAAATAAAACCAATATCCAATTTTTTTTGTTAATTTTGCATGATTTTTCTATTTGAAAAAGCAAAGCATTTAAAAAAGTATTTGACTGCGTTCTTACAATCTATAAACATGTAAATAACAATATATCAATCAAATACAAGAACAGCATAAACAAAATAAATTGTTTTCTAAAAAAAAGCTATACTTATGAGACAATTAAAGATTACTAAATCCATAACCAACCGAGAAAGTGCGTCATTGGATAAGTATCTTCAAGAAATTGGAAAATACGAATTAATAACGGTAGAAGAAGAAGTAGAATTGGCGCAACGCATAAGAAAAGGCGACCGCGTTGCCATTGAAAAACTCACTCGTGCCAATTTACGATTTGTAGTTTCCGTAGCAAAACAATATCAAAATCAAGGTCTTAGCCTACCCGATTTAATAAACGAAGGAAACTTAGGTCTAATAAAAGCAGCGGAAAAATTTGACGAAACACGTGGTTTTAAATTCATTTCGTATGCCGTATGGTGGATTCGACAATCCATTATGCAAGCCATTAATGAACAATCGCGAATAGTCCGCCTCCCGCTCAATCAAGTAAGCTCGCTGAGTAAATACAAAAAAGCGGTTTCAAAATTTGAGCAAGAACACGAACGCAAACCAACACCCGAAGAAATAGCTAAAATACTGGAATTGCCCGAAAATAAAATTATGGATACCATGAAAGTTTCGGGACGCCATTTGTCGGTTGATGCTCCTTTTGTGGCTGGTGAAGACAATAGTTTGTTAGATGTGATTGAAAACGATGACTCGCCCATAGCCGATGGCAAATTGATGAACGAGTCGCTCTCACGCGAGATAGACCGCGCTTTTGCTACCCTTACCGAACGTGAGCGTACTATTTTGCGTTTTGCATTTGGAATAGGTGCGCCGGAACTTTCTCTGGAAGAAATTGGAGAACAGTTTGGCTTGACTCGCGAGCGTGTAAGACAAATTAAAGAAAAGGCTATCAGGCGTTTACGTCATACTTCGCGAAGCAATTTGCTTAAAACCTACTTAGGATAATATTTATATTTTAAAAATAAAAAGTCGGTATTGGGGTAAACTTGTAAATAATTTTTTTGTAAAAAAATATCTGAAATTATTTTACTCCTTTACCAAAATACTTTTCCTTTTTGTTGGGAAAAGTATTTTTTTATGACCAAATTTTATCCAAACCATCGATTTTTTTTGTGTGAAAAAAAATGAGATTTGAAAATTTTAATTTTAAACCTTCGGTTCTTTCCGGTATCGAAGCCATTGGTTTTGAAACGGCTACGCCCATTCAGGAAAAAGCCATTCCTATTATTCAGTCGGGCAAGGATTTGATAGGAATTGCCCAGACCGGAACCGGCAAAACGGCAGCCTTTGTGTTGCCCATTATTGACGAGATTATTCGCAAAGATTATCAACACATTAGCACGCTTATTTTAGCTCCTACGCGTGAATTGGTGATGCAAATTGACCGACAAATTGAGGGATTGGCTTATTTTGTTGATATTTCGTCTATTGCAGTTTACGGCGGTGGCGACGGAATGGCTTGGGAGAATCAAAAAAATGCGTTTATGCGCGGTGCCGATATTATTGTTGCAACTCCCGGACGCTTGATTTCTCACTTGGCTTTCAATTACTTAGACCTTTCAAAATTGAATCATCTTATACTCGATGAAGCGGATAAAATGTTAGATATGGGTTTTTATGATGACATTAAAAAAATTCTGTCTTACACGCCCAAAGAAAGGCAAACATTGCTATTTTCTGCTACTTTGCCTGAAAAAATAGATAAATTAGCCCGTGAAATATTAAAAAATCCTGAAAAAGTAAGTTTTTCGATTTCCAAACCGGCAGATGGAGTTTTGCAAGCTGCTTATGTTTTGTATGACGAACAAAAAAATGCCCTGTTGGCACATTTACTTCAAGACAAATCGGATTTAAAAAGTATTTTGGTTTTTACATCGACAAAAAAAGCCTGTAAAACTTTATATACCGAGCTTACCGCAAAAGGCTTTTCTGCTAAGGAAATCCATTCCGATTTAGACCAAAGTGAACGCACGGAGGTTTTGCGAGATTATAAAAATAGAAATTTTCAGATTTTAATAGCCACCGATATTCTTTCGCGCGGCATTGATATTGACGGAATTGACTTGGTGATTAATTACAATATTCCGAGCGATGCCGAAGATTATGTTCACCGAATAGGTAGAACGGCAAGAGCGCAGTCTGAAGGTATAGCCATTAGTTTGATTAATACCAAAGACCAGTATAATTTTCATAAAATTGAAAAACTAATTGAAACAGAGATATTTAAAATTAATTTACCCATTTTTTTGGGGCAAGCACCCGAATATAAACCTTTTATAAAACAAAGAATCGAAAAACACAGAAAAATAAAAAAAAATAAAGTAAATAAAATAAAAAAGTGAGCGTAAAGTCTTTAAAATAAATATTTTGTAAAACAATGTTTTGTTTTTGTAGTTATAAATAAATAAGCAAAATATATTTTATATCATTTTTTTTGAGTTTTAATTTGTAAATTGCACCCATATTATAAAACAGCTTTTTGTTAAATTTGCTTTTGAGTTTAAATTTGTAAATAAAAATAAATCAAATAGTTAATATTTTATATTCCACGTTTTGAAATGCGAAAGAAATTATTATATTCTTCATTGGGTTTAACAATAATCTATGTGTTGGTAAGTGTTTATTTTTCAATAAAACACCCTATTTCGATTTGGAAAGAAGACGTAAAACTCTGGGAAACAATTATTTATAATGTTTTTGAGTTTTTTGGCAGTACTTCTGATATTTTACACTTAATAACCGGTTTGCCAACTTTTATTTTTCAAATATTATTATTTCTAACAATTTGGTTTTCAATGTATATTTTATTTTTAATTGGTCATCTTATTTTTAGGTCAATTAAAAATAAAACACACGAAAATTACGATTTTCAAGAGTCATTTAAAAATTCTTCGGACGTTTAAATATCAAGATTGCCGGATTGCTTGTTTTATCCAAACCCAAACTTTGACCATAAGTAGAAGTTTTTTCGCCATTATTGTCAATTCCCACCCAAATTTGGTCTTTTGTAAGCAACAAAGATTCGACTGTTCCGTATTCAAGGTTTTCGGTTTCATACAAGCGTTTGCCTTCTGGGTTTAAAATATTTTTCATCGAAACAGAATCTAATTCATTTGTTTTCAAGTTTATACGTAGTATTTGAGATTTATTTCTTTCCAACAAATAGAGCTTGTTGTTTTCAAATTTTGCATCGGTAAAATCATGCTGATTAGGATTATAGAAACCAACAAATGGGCTTGATAATTGATTGGTTTTCAAATCGAAAGCATAAACATGTCGGGGTTCGCGTTCTTTAAGAAGGTATAAAATATTTTGTGAACTATCCAAAGCAATGCCTTCAAGACCTTTGTTTTTCCAATCACTGGTTTCGATGTTTTCTCCCTTCCAATTAATTGGTAAAATTTCAATAAAACAATTGGATTTTTCAATATAATAGACTTGACTTGAACGCTCATTAATTAAAAAAAAACCGTATTTATTTGCTGTAATACCCTCAAAATCAGTTGGTTCATCAACACAAATTTTTTTTTCAGAAACTACAACTATTTTTTTCTCTAAAGTATCAATTTTGTAAATGAATTTATTCCAGGTTTTATCGGCAACTACAAAAATACTATCGCCAAAAAAAGTTATCCCACTTAAATCAAATTGTATATTGTCTTCTAAATCAAACTGTTTAACTCCATTTTTGATAAGTTGAAGTTGAAAAATTTGATTTTTTTCGGTTGTATTTGTCGTGATATTATTACTAACTTGGCATGAATAAAATGCAAAAACAAGAACGAAATACAAAAAAAAATTATTTCTCATATTGTTTTTTTAAATAATTAATATGTTTTTTTGTTAATAAAATAAAAACCGGATTATTTATTAATAATGTAAATTTTAAAATTAAAAAAAAGTAAAATAAAGTTATTTTAAAAAATTGCAAAAACAAATTGTTACAATATTAAATTAAACTATTTTTTTAAAAAAAATAGGCATTTTCTATACCTATCTATTTATTGATAAAAACTATTTGCAAAAGCTTTGAACTCTCCTTTTTTTAATAAAATTCGTTTATAAAAAGCCACTGAAAATCCCGAACCGTAAGCCCAAAGCTGTATAAATGAAGCTATTACAGATAAAAACGATATTTTTATACTTTTCGTTTTTCTTAAAGCGTCAATAAAAAATAGCAAAATAAGAACCAAAAATGGGCTTAAAAACCAAAGCGAAAAAAGTGAAAGCAAAATTAAAACTATGCTACCTTCAAAAAAGATAGCCGGTAAAAAATGGACTAATTTCAGCGACTTCGGATGGCGTTTATAAAGATTGATTCGAGCAATACCGGAATTATAAACTTGTTTGAAAAATTGCTTAAAATTTGTTCTACGTTTGTGATATACAGCAGCTTGTGAAATTAGCTTTGTGTTAAAACCAGCTTTAATTATTCGCAAACTCATATCTACATCTTCGCCAAAACGCATCTCTGAGAAACCGCCAGTATGCCGAAAAACTTCTTGACTAAATCCCATATTGAAACTGCGCGGGTGAAATTTATCCACCCGTTCCTTTCCACCCCGAATACCTCCGGTGGTAAGGGTAGATGTCATGGAATAAGAAATTGCTTTTTGAATGGGTGTAAAATTATTATGTGCCATATCTGGACCTCCATAGGCATCAATTTTTTCACTTTTTAGCTCATTTAATACTACTTCAAAGTATTTTTCGGGAATGATACAGTCCGAATCAAAAAAAACAATGTAATCGCCTTTAGCATATTTTGCACCATAATTTCGGCTCAATCCGGGACCGGAATTATCTTTTACAAGATATTGAATATTAAGACTTTCTATGTATTTATTCACTTCATCTCTGCATGTTCGCTGCGAGCCGTCTTCCACAACGATAATTTCAAAAACCGAAAATGTTTGCTTTGTCAAACTTTCCAAAAGCTCGTCAATTTCGTAGGGACGGTTATAAACCGGTATTACAACACTAAAAAATAGCATAAAATTTTATTTTTCAAACTTCTGTTTTAACAATGAAACTACTCTTTTTTCAATTTTAAAAATAAAATCATCTTCGTTCAAGGTTTTAATTGCTTGAAAACGAAAAGATTGAAAACTCTCTCTTTCGCCGGGGAAATCAAATTTTTCACTCGAAATTTTAAACCTGATTTTATCTTTAAATCTTGAAAAATAATATACATTTACAACTTGCAAATCGTCCCAAAACATAGCTTTTTGAAAAAAATCGGTGGTGTAGAAATGTTCTAAAACTTCAATTTCCTGCCCAAACTCCTCCAATGCTTCGCGATGCAAACAATCTAAAATCCCTTCACCAAACTCTACACCGCCGCCCGGAAACTTAGTCATTTTCAAACCTTTATGCTCTTCATCGCTTAATAAAATTTCGTTTTTACTATTTATTATTAAATGATAAGCACGGATGGTAAAACGAGTTATATTGCTCATTATAAATATTTTAAAGTATAATACTGTTTCAATTTTAATTATCGAAATATCGTTGCAAAAATATAAAAAGATTAAATTATTTAAACTTTTATTTTATTTACTTGCAAACGAATGGCTTTTAAGCTATTTTTGGACTTTTAATTTTCTAAAAAATATTCTATTTTCTCAAAAAAAATAACTAAAAAATGCTTAACAAAATAAAAATTTCGGCTGTTTCGTACCAAAATACAATCCCTTTTTTGTATGGAATGGAAAATTCGGATTATATTGACCGCAACACATGTATTTCGCTCGACATTCCTTCGGAGTGTGCCAGAAAACTGCTTGATAATGAAGTAGATATTGGGTTAGTACCGGTAGCTGTTTTACCTTTTTTAGAAAAATATGAAATTATTTCTGATTATTGCATCGGTTCGCAAGGAAATGTTAAATCGGTTTTACTTTTAAGTGATGTCCCTTTGACCGAAATTGAAACTATTTTCCTTGATTATCAGTCGCGTACATCGGTAAGTTTAATTATAATTTTGGCAAAATACTTTTGGAAAATCAATCCATTTTTTAAACATGCAAAAAAAGGATATGAACAACAAATTGTCGGAAAAAATGCCGGAGTAGTTATTGGCGACCGTTGTTTTACTTTGGCAAAAAAATTTAAGTACGTTTACGATTTATCGGGCGAATGGACTAAATATACTCAATTGCCTTTTGTTTTTGCATGTTGGGTAGCAAACAAACAAATTGATAATGAATTTATTAACCAATTTAATTTGGCTTTAAAATCGGGAATAGAGCATATTGACCAAAGCATTAAAAAACATTCCAATCATTTGCTAACTAATTCTGATTTAGCTGATTACCTTAAAAATGACATTCAATTTCTTCTTGACGAAAAGAAACGTGAAGGTCTAAAATTGTTTTTAGAATTTTTACAAAAAGAATAAAAGTTTTCCTTAAATCCGCAAGTTTAAACCAAAGGAAACATCGTATCAATTGCTTTTAAAATGCTTGAAAATTAATTATTATAAAGCTGTTTATTAACAAATTGATACGATGTCTTACGGACTTAGGGAATATTTTAAAAATTTCCTGAAAAAATTAAGATTTGTAAACCTCATCTTGAGTAATTACTGCCAAAACCCAAGAGAAATCGCCGTTGCTAATTTTAGCATTGCAATAACCACAAACGGCAGCTTGTCCCATTTTGTCGGCTGGTGCGCCACAATTCGGACAGTTTTTCAAATTATGCTCTTCTTCCGCTTTGTTTACGCCACTCTTACGTATAAAAGTCCAATATTCTGAATATGAGCGTTTTGAGCGTTTTGAACCGCCTACAACTTTTCCGTTTTGGTCGGTTACATAATCGTAACACGATGCAAAAATTCGTACCGTGAAACTGTCGTAAAATTTATCTACATCAGCATCAGCCAATTGTACCTTAGAAATTTGAATATCTTCCAAACGATTGGTTAAGCCCTCGCGATTGTAAGCATCAATCCAGAAACTATACGATTCATACAATCTGTCGGAAACTATGCTTCTGATGGAATTCCAGCGTCTTTCTGTCCAAGCAGCGTAAATAGCTAAGAAATAAGGTCTTATAATGTTGTTTTCAAATCCGTTCCAATAATCTTCCCACTCAATTACACTGTGATTTTTCATAAATCGCTGTGTACTCGATTTTAAATCGCGACTGTAAATCGTTGGATAATTTGTTCCCACTTCTTCGGAGTAAGTAGCCAAATTATTTATTGCAAACGATTGAGAATTAATCACTTTCCGTTTTTTAAGCATCCATTGTTGCTCACCGGCTTGCAATTGAGTATGGCAATAATTGCACTCTCCGGCATCAGTAAAATCGGCTGGCGCACCGCAATTAGGGCAAGATAAATTTTGCATTTCTTTTGGCTCTTTCGACAAAACGCCCGCTTTGCGATTGAACAACCACCGTTCGGTTACAATATAGCGCGACTTTCTATTTCCAAAAACTGCTGTATAGTTTGCATCTATATCTACCACTAAACCAACGACTTCGTTGGTTACAATTACATCAGAAATATTCATGCTTCCAATAACTATTTCGGTATAACGCAAGTTTGGACTGATGTTGTTTTCTAAAACATATTTTTCGGTATTCGATAAAAAAGGCATTAAAAGTTTTACACCATTAGAACCTTGGTATGAATAATATTTATGAAAAACAGAACTGACAAAATCAAGGAAAACATATTTTGAAAAATGAGGGTCAAGTTGCTTTAATTTAGGAAGTTCCGATTCTGCTTTCGCAAAATTTTTGGTTTGTAACTCGTGGCTATTCAACGAAGAAATAATGTTTGTTCCATCTTTTTGCATTCGTTTATTTTTAATATACATATAAACGAAAATAATGATTATCAATGGAATACTAATTTCGGCAGGCAAAACATCAATAATTAGCCAAATGAGCAAATTTATTAAACCACCGTCGCTACTACCGCCACCGCCACCGCCGCCTGAATAACCGCCGCCACCGCCGCCGCCCGAATAGCTATGCCCACCTCCCGGACGTGCAAATAATACATCGGAACTTAATGCTACAATTGATAACACAGCCACTATTAAAAATAAAGCCGGTATTATATATTTTTTTAGATTTTTCATAATATTTTTATTCTATTTATTTAGCTGTTAAATACTCAACTTAAATTATTTATAAATTTTACCAAAATATTTTTATCGAATATAAAAAATAAATTGTTCTTTTTTTAAAAAAATATTTATAAATAATTAATAATTAATAACTTAAAATTAACAATTAATTACAAATCTACTTCCAAATCGTCGGGCAATTCGTTCATATCGTTTTCAATTGGAGGAATGTAAGTTGCAAAAATTTCTTTTGCTTTTTTAAGTTCCTCAATCA
>DYNA01000072.1 GCA_020721325.1 Paludibacter propionicigenes | reverse complement strand
GTTTACGGAATAGAACAAATTCCTACAAACATGATTGAACGTGTGGAAGTTGTACGTGGTGGCGGTTCGGCTTTGTTTGGCTCAAATGCCATTGCCGGAACTGTTAATATTATTACAAAAGAACCAAATTATAATTCGTTTCAGATTTCTTCAAATTTATCGGCTATTGATAAAAATTCATTAGATAGAACGGTAAATATCAACACGTCATTAGTTTCAGACGACAACAAAGCAGGTATTATGATGTTTGGTTCCATGCGAAATCGAGACCATTATGATGCTAATGATGATGGTTTTTCTGAATTGGGTCTTTTAGAAAATACTTCATTTGGTTTCAGGTCGTATTTTAAAATTACAAATTATTCGAAAATAATATTGGAATATCACAAATTGAATGAATTTAGACGTGGTGGAAATAAATTTGAATTACAACCACACGAAACCGATATTACCGAACAAACCGACCACAATATTAATGCAGCCGGTTTGACATATAACTTATTTTCAAAGAATTACAAGTCAAAGTTTTCGTTATATACCTCAGCACAGCAAACAAAGCGAGAAAGTTATTATGGTGCCGAGCAAGATGCTAATGCTTACGGACATACTAACGATTTGGCGTTTGTTGCCGGAAGTCAATATAATTATGATTTTACAAATTTTTTGTTTGCACCTTCAACAATAACAACCGGTTTAGAATATCAATTAAATAATTTGCACGATAAAATGCCCGGATACGGACGGGATTTACTGCAAGAAGTTGGTATTATCGGTTATTTTTTTCAAAATGAATGGAAAACAGAGCATTTGAATTTTTTAATTGGAGCAAGAGCCGACAAACATAATTTAATTGAAAAAGCAATTATCAGTCCGAGAGTAAATCTATTATATAAAATTACAGATGATTTTTCCACTCGATTTACTTATTCAAAAGGTTTCCGCGCACCGCAAGCCTTCGACGAAGATTTACACATTATGGCAGTTGGCGGCGAAGTAATGCTAATTGAACTTGCTGACGATTTAAAAACCGAAACTTCAAGCACTTACAGCGGTTCATTCGATTATTATTTTGATGTTTTCGGTTTGCAAACAAATTTCTTAATTGAAGGTTTTTATACAAAACTAACAGATGTTTTTGTAGTTGAAGAAATTGGAACTGATGCACAAGGAAATATGCTTTTGGAACGTCGTAATGGTTCGGGTGCCGAAGTTTACGGTTTAAATACTGAACTTCGTACCGCATTTTCAAGATATTTACAACTTCAAATAGGTTTTACATCACAAAAAAGCCGATATTTAGAACCTGAACAGTGGGCAGATGACGAAAATTTAGAACCTACAAAATATTTGTTGCGAACTCCCGATAATTACGGTTATTTTACATTGAATTACAATCCGATTAAAACGTCTACTGTTTCATTGTCAGGTGTTTATACCGGAAAAATGTATGTACCTCATTATGCCGGATATATTGAAAATGATAAAATGGAAGAAAGCCCTGATTTTAAGGAATTAAATTTTAAAGTAGCACAAAATTTCAAAATCGGAACAACCATGCAACTACAATTAAATGGTGGCGTTCAGAATATTTTGAACAGTTATCAAACCGATTTTGACAAAGGAACATTTCGTGATGCAGGTTATATGTATGGACCAAGTCGTCCTCGAACAATTTTTGTTGGTATAAAAATAGGTACAAACTTATAAATCAAAAAAAAATTGAAACAATTAATAGTGTACAAAATGGTTTTCGGTTTTAGGAATCAGGTATTGGGTTAAAAATTAATATTTTTACCGAATTGCTTAGCCATAAAAACTTATGCCTTTTATACTTTAAACGGTTATCATTTGAGCTTTTGTTTTTATGTAAGTGCTTTGTAATTAAAACTTTGCCAAAGTTTAAAACTTTGGCAAAGTTACTGTTTGCAGTATATCTGAATTTTTTTTAAATATATCACAAATTTTAAATTGTTTTACAAAAATTTGTAAAAAACCAAATTTATTTTACTTGTTTAATAAGTAAACCCGGATACAAATTTTTTCCGCCGCCTTTAAAAACGGTAGCTTCTATTTTAGGTTGTTCGATGTTTTCATTATTTTCATCAGCTTTTTCAGTTTCCGAAGTTTCTTCTTCGGTTTCAACTTCGTCGGGTATATCGATTATTTTTCCTTCCAAATTAAAACGATTGTCCCAAATTTGACTTTTATCAACCGTAATGCGTCCTTTGCTCACGTATTTGGTCAATCCGGTTTTGCTGTCCACAACTTGTTCCAGAATTTCAAATTTTTCGCCACCTTTCAGACCTTCTTTTTTACCAATTTTTGCGGTAACCGGATTAACCGAATAAATAGGAGTTTTAACTTGAAAAACATCGTATTTTTTTTGCAATTTGGCATAAACTCTGTCCACGTTTCTAATGGTTGCTACTTTTAAAATTTCAGCAGGAGTAGCTTTTCCTTCGCCACTAAAAACCACTAAACTGGTTGCTTTTTGGCTACCGATAAAGTTCATTTTAAATAAATTACTTTGGTCAAAAGCTTTTTTTCTGTTTTCATCGAGGCTGTTTTGGTCAATCCAGTAATCTTGGTAAAAAACGGCTGCAATGGAATCGTTCCATTCCAATTGGTACAAAAAAGCGGTTGTCCAAACCGAGTATCCGTCTTTGGTTTTTTCATAGAGTTTTTCGGCAGCTTTGATGGCAGCTTCGCGCATCAATGCGTTCATTTCATTGGCTTTTAAGATGGCAATGTCGCGCGTGAGTGCAGCCACTTTTTCGTTGCTTACAAAGTTCATTTTTGCAATAACAACAAAAGTATTTTTAATCAATTCTTCTCCGGCATCGGCTAAAAGGGCGTTTCCGCGTGCTGCGCCTTTGGCTATGTCTTTTTGCATTTCAGAGGCATCGTAAAAACCACGTTCACCGATTAAGTTCATGTCGAAAGCTCCGTTGGGTTGTCTGTTGAACCATTTGGCTACTATTTGTTTAGCTATTTGTGAATGTTCAAAATACTTGCCAATAATAATGGGATAATCTTTTATTTCCGAATCGATTATTCCTCCCGAAATGTTTGAAGCTAAGCCTTTTAAAAAAGCTCCGCCTTTGCTTTGTTTTATACTGTCGGCTATTCTATCTTCGAGAGTAACCGGAAAATCGAGGGGATTAAAACTTTTTGCTACTACGTAGTGTTCGTTGTATTTATCGGGGAAAGGTGCTGAGTAATAAGCATCTATAATGGTATCTTTGTACGGAAAACGATCCGATTCCATTAAAATAGTATGCAACGAGCTTCTGCGATATTTTATGTCAATTTCTGAATTTTTTTGAGCGTTTAAACCAAAACTGAGCAAAAGGAACGCCATTTGTAAAATAATTATTTTTTTCATTTTTTTTTATAAAGTATGAATGTTAATAAAAAAGGGTATAAATGTATTGAATTTATTCCCAAAATAGGCAAGTCATCGAATCCATCTGTTAAAAAAACATCTTGTTGATAATTAATTTTGTACATTTTTTTTTCAAAAAAAAATAGACTTGCAAATTTAAGGTTGTTATTGTTTTCATTCTCTAAGATGCTGAGAGTAAAGGACTTTGCTTTCTATTACTTCCAAGGCTTTTAAAAAAGCGGGATTTTTTTGGTTCAAAATTTCGTAATATTCGCTTGTTCCCCAAATGTTTAGGGCAATATTTGCTTTTAGCGTAAGGTTAATGTTTTCATTTGAAATGAGAAAGTCATTTTCATTGAATTTAATTCCTTCATTTTTTGCGAAAGCAATTAACTTATCTACAATAGATTGCGTAACATCAAATTTATTTTTAAAATCTTTGAATTTTGAAAAAGTAGTTTTAAAAATATCCCTGTTGATGTCGATGTAATGGATTGCAAAAAGCCCTATTACGCCTTTTCTAATCAATAAATTGTAATATCCGCTCATGCCCGAAGTGTCGATTGGAACAAAAATATCGGGCATTATTCCGCCGCCGCCGTAAACGCTTCGGTTGTTTTTTAATGTACTAAACTTCTCGTTGATAGGAAAATGAATGCTGTCTTTGTGCATCAGTTCGCCTTTGTTGTATCGGTTTACCAAATCGGAGTTGTATTGTTCTTTTCCGCTTTCGTAGGATTTTTGAATGAGTCGTCCGGTGGGCGTGTAATAGCGGGCGGTAGTGAGGCGAATCATTGAGCCATCGGGCAGGTAGAAGGGTCTTTGTACCAATCCTTTACCGAATGAACGTCTGCCTACAACTATTCCTCTGTCCCAATCTTGAAGGGCACCGGTGAATATTTCACTTGCCGAAGCCGAATTTTCGTCGATTAAAATAACGAGTTTGCCTTTTTCAAAATTTCCACTGTTGCTGGCGTAATAATCTTTGCGCGGGGAGTTTATGCCTTCTGTGTAAACAATTAAATTGTTGTTTGATAAAAATTCGTCGGCTAATTCTATGGAACTTTTTAAATAACCGCCTCCATTTGCGCGAAGGTCTAAAATTAAATTTTCTAATCCTTCGGATTGCAATTGACCAATGGCTTTTTTAAATTCGTTGTGCGTGGTAGCCGAAAACTTGTTTATTTTAATGTATCCGGTGGATTTATTAATCATGTAGCATGCGTCTATGCTGTAAATGGGAATTTTGTCGCGCGTAATGGTAAAGTCGAGCAAGCTTTGATTTTCGCGTCTTTTGATGCTTATGTTTACTTTTGTACCCTCTTCGCCCAAGAGTTTTTCGCACACAGTAGCGTTTTTAATTCCTACTCCGGCTACATTGTCTTGTTCTATTTTTATAATTCTGTCGCCGGCTTTGATGCCAACTTTTTCGGAAGGTCCACCAGAAATGGGCATAATGACAAAAATAGTGTCGTTAAGGATATTAAACTGAATACCAATGCCATCGAAGCTGCCTTGCAGGGGTTCATTTACTTTTTCCACTTCTTCTTTTTCTATGTAAATACAGTGCGGGTCGAGGTCGCTCAAAAGTTTGATTATGGCTGCATCAATGAGTTCTTCTTGATGAATTGAATCTACATAATATTTTGAAATATAACTAATTACACGCGTCAGTTTATAACTGTTGTCGGTAGTAATTTGTGCTTTACTTTCAAAAAATAAGAGTAAATTTATAAAAAGTGAGATGTATATAATGATGAATCTCCGTATTTTCATTTTTTATTATTTTATTCGTAATTTGTAAAAAAAAAACTCGTTTTTTTTATTTTATAAATTTGAAAAATTATACCGAATAACTATCGGAACTTACTTTTTTTTAATCAACAATAATTTGATTGGGTAAATTAGATAACAACCGAAATTGGTAAAAGTTCAAAAATAGCATTATTTTGCTCTTTTTTTAAATTTGGTTTCTATCTATTTGTGCAATCAAAAAATTAATAATCAGTTTGTTGATTTTTAAAAAAAGCTTTTATCTATTTAAAAATCAAAATTAAACTCAAATATTTGTTTAGTTTGTTATTTTTGTAATTATTTTAGCAAAGATACAATTAAAATTAATAACGACCATTGAATTTTATAATTTTTTTTTTCAAAAAAATAATCAAAATCAAAGAATAAAAAAATGGAACTTAAAAATTTAATCGTATGTTTTACATTTTATTAATTATTTGAAATACCGATATTTAATATAAGGAAAAGAGAAATTTATACAATTTTGTAAATCAATTATTAAAAATATATATGAAAGAAAAAAGTATTTTAAACATACGCACGCAAGAAGAAATAGTAAATACCATAACCCATTTTATTGGGTTTTTGTTAAGCATTTGGGCTTTGGTATTATTGATTCAGAAATCAATAGACAAACAATCTATAACAATGATAAGCGTAGTTATTTTTGGTTCAAGTATGATATTGCTTTATGCCGCTTCGAGCATTTATCATTATATAGTGAAGCTTCGTTTGAAGCATTTTTTGCAAAAAATAGACCATTCGGCTATTTATTTGTTAATAGCCGGCACTTATACGCCTTTTACTTTGCTCATACTCAAAGGTGCTTGGGGGTGGAGTATTTTTGGAGTGGTTTGGGGTTTGGCGTTTGTGGGAATTATTTTTAAACTTTTTTGGTACAACGAAAAGTTAAAATCTATTTCGGCAATAGCCTATGTATTAATGGGTTTAGTCATTTTAATTGCTTTTAAGCCTTTGATAGAAAATTTGCATTTCAACGGTCTAATGTGGCTCATAGTGGGAGGTGTAAGTTACATTTCTGGAGTTTTCTTTTATTTGGCAAAAAAAATGCCTTTTGCGCACGGAATTTTCCATTTGTTTGTTTTAGGTGGAAGTTTTTGTCATTTTATTGCTATTTATAATTATGTAATTCTTTAAGTTTTCAGATATTTTTTTGCTATATTTCTTTATAAAAAAAGCATAAATGAAATCCAATGTACATCATTTTTGGGACAAATCGGGCAAATACGTTCGTTTTTTGTTGTATTTACTGTCAATTGTATTGATTACTTTTGCACTGCCCAATCAGCGCAAATTTATGTACGAATACCAAAAAGGCTCACCTTGGCTGCACGAAAATTTGATAGCACCATACAGTTTTACCATTTACAAGCTAAGCAATGAAATTTCAAACGAAAAAGATAGCATAAAACAAAATATTCAGCCTTATTTTAGAAAAAATGAGCAAGTTAAACTCAATCAGCAAAATTTGTTTAAGCTACACTTTGACAGTATTTACAAAAAAGAAACCAAAAACGATAAAAAAGAAATTCAGTATTTAGAACAGTCTTTACAGGTTTTTGATGCCGTTTACGAAAAAGGAGTGATTGAATACATCGACGAGTTTGAAAAACGCAAAATAAATTCAATTGTAATAATAAAAGAAAACATTTCGGAAGAATTTGTTTTAACCGATTTTTTTACGCTTAAAACTTCATATACTTTTGTAATTAAAGAGTTTACAAGGATTTTTAAACAAAATAAAAATATAAAAGATACAACATTTATTAAAAAATTGCACATCAATGAATTTATCTTGCCCAATATTCTTTACGATAAAGTTACTACCGAAAAAATTACTCAGGCAAAAACCAATTCCATTTCGCTCACACGCGGAATGATACAAAAAGGCGAAGCCATTATTTCACAAGGCGAAATAGTTAATTTAAAAGCATTTAGAATTTTAGAATCGTATCGAAAACACTTTGAATATGAGTCGAGTTTTTCAAACATCAATTTAATTTTTATCGGACAATTTTTTCTGGTAAGTATTTCAATTTTCATCTTCTATCTTTTTTTACGAACTTACCGGAATGACATTTTCAGCAATACCCGACAAATTTTATTTTTGTTGTTCCTAAAAGTGTTGTTTGTCTTTTTAACGGTAACTTTCGTAAATTATAGCAAAATAAGTATTTTTGTATTTCCTTACATTTTATTGCCCATCATAATAAAAGTATTTTTCGATGCCCGTGTAGCTTTTCTTTCCTTTGTAGTAGCTGTATTAATGGTGGGTTTTGTTGTTCCCAACGGATTTCATTTTTCCTTCATGCAAATTATTGTAGGGTTTATAGCCATCATCAGTTTGGCATCGCTCACGCGAAGAGGCAATTTTTTTACCACATCGGTTTATGTTTTTTTAAGTTACAGCTTTATTTACGTGGGCATTTCGCTTATACAAGAAGGCAGTTTTATGCAAATAGAATGGAAAAATTTAGTTTATTTTGCCATCAATGGCTTACTTTTACTCACCGTTTATCCATTGATTTTTATTTTTGAAAAAACCTTTAAACTTATTTCCGATTTAACGCTCATCGAACTTTCGGATTTGAACCAACCGCTTTTGCGAAAATTAGCCGAACAAGCCCCCGGAACGTTTCAACATTCCCTACAAGTTTCCAATTTAGCCGTAGAAGCCATTTACGAAATTGGCGGAAATGCACTTTTGGCAAGAGCCGGCGCTTTGTATCACGACATTGGAAAAATCGTTAGACCACAATATTTTGTTGAAAACCAGCGCAATGGAATTAATCCGCACGAAAAATTGGACAATATAGTAAGTGCAAAATACATCATCAATCACATTCAAGACGGAGTAAATTTGGCACACAAATACAAATTGCATCGAGCAATCATCGATTTTATAACTACTCACCATGGCGAAAGTAAAGTAGAATATTTTTTAAGAACCTACAAAAACGAAAATCCGGGTGTATCCATTGACGAATCCAAATTTACCTATCCGGGTCCAAACCCCAAAACCCGCGAAAATGCTGTGGTTATGATGGCAGACTCGGTAGAAGCTGCCACCAGAAGTCTAAAAGATTTAACTCCCGAATCCATTGATGCGCGAATAGACATGGTCATTAATCATCAACTTCAAAGACAATTGTTTTACGAATCCGACATTACTTTTAAAGATATTTCTAAAGTAAAAGAAGTTTTTAAAAACAAAATCAAAACCATTTACCATGCTCGCATAGAATACCCCGAAGCAAAATAGTAATAAGGAATTATTAATTTTTAATTGTTAATTGTTAATTAAATAAATAAGAATTTCGTTCGGAATAATACAAACTTATTTCAAACAATTTTTCAAAAAGATTTATTTTAATTAAAAAAAAAAATAAACAGCCCCGTTTTAAACCGTTTTTTGAGAATAAATTTTTGTCATTACCTCAATGCCTTGTCGGTAAGAGTTCGAAAAGAAAGAATTTATATTTTTTTAGCAAAAAAAAATTTGATATTTCAAAAAAAATATGTTCTTTTGCACAAACAAGCCAATTTATTTTTACCAATCTGATTGTTCCAAAATCTGATTTATACATTATTTCTTTTAATAAAATTTCAAAGACAAATAACTATGCGTATATTTATTTTTTTATTTAAAGAAAGTTTTCTTTTTGCATTTAATTCATTAAAAAACAATAAATTGCGAACATTTCTATCGCTTTTTGGAATAACAATTGGAATATTTTCAATCATCTCGGTTTTTACGGTAATCGATTCGCTGGAAGATAATATACGCCAAAGTATTGCAAGCTTGGGCGATGATGTGGTTTATGTACAAAAATGGCCTTGGATGATGGGAGACGGCGAATATCCCTGGTGGAAATACATGACCCGTCCCATGCCCACATTGAGCGAATCGCGCGAACTTGCCGACAAATCAACGATTGCACAAGCTATCGGCTTTCAGGTTTTTGCCCGAAAAGATGTGCAATACAAAGGGAACACTGCCGAAAATATTGAAATAGAAGCCGTTACAGATGCCTATGAAGAAATACGGGTTTTTGATATAGCACAAGGCAGGTATTTTTCGGAATTTGAAATGCAAAAAGGCAGCAATAAAATAGTAATGGGTTCAAAATTAGCACAAGAGCTGTTTCAAAATGAAAATCCGGTGGGCAAAATTATCAAAATAATGGGGCGAAAGATTGAAATCATTGGAGTTTTTGAAAAAGAAGGAACAGACATGTTTGGCGTTAGCAAAGACGAACGAATAGTAATGCCTTTGCAATACATACGTAACTTGGTCAATATCAAGAGCGAAGAATTAGACCCAATGATAATAGCCAAACCGAAACCCGGTTATTCGGTTGATGATTTGATAGAAGAATTGCGCGGACACATGCGCGGTATTCGTAGGTTAAGCCCTTTAGAAGACGACAATTTTGCTTTAAATAAAACCAGCATCATTTCTCAAGGTTTCGATGGTTTGTTTCTGGTTTTGGACATTGCCGGAATGATAATCGGTGGTTTTTCAATTTTGGTAGGTGGTTTTGGAATAGCCAATATCATGTTTGTTTCGGTCAAAGAGCAAACCACCATTATAGGTATTCAAAAAGCAATCGGAGCAAAACGTTATTTTATTTTGTTGCAATTTTTGTTTGAAGCGGTGCTTTTGTCGCTCATTGGAGGTGCTATTGGTCTATTTATCATTTGGTTAGGAACTTTAGGCGTAAATGCAGCTACCGATATGTCGTTCAGTTTAAGTTTAAAAAATATTTTTATCGGTCTTTCTATTTCAGTCAGTATTGGTATTATTTCGGGCTTGTTACCCGCATTTACGGCTTCTCGCCTCGACCCCGTTAAGGCTATTGCCAAAGTATAACGATTTGACTTTTAGCTTCTTATATTATTTTTCTATTTTACTGTAAGCCACCTGATTGGAAAAAATAGCTCGACTATTTTGCTTATCTTCAGAAGGCATTATCACAAGTCAAAATAAAAAAAACAGAGCGAGTCAATCTATCTATACTTTAAACGGTTATAATTTGAGCTTTTATTTTTATGTAAGTGCTTTGTAATTAAAACTTTGGCAAAGTTACCGTTTGCAGTATATTTGTTTTTCTTTGCAAAATTTTATCAAATAAATACCTTTGCGAAACTCTGCAAGAAATGTAAAATGCAGAATTTCGCAAAGTTAAAAAGATTTTTTATTTTAACATTCAAATCAAATCATTGAAATAACGCATTGAAATAACGCATTGAAGTAAAGTCAATTACAAGTTTTATTTCAAACACTACTTAATTCATTTTCAACTCAGATAACCTTAATTCTTCTTTTTCTACAAAGTAATTAAAACTTTGGCAAAGTTACCGTTTGCAGTATAAAACGTTGCTTTAAAAAAAAAATAAACACAATCTAATTCAATAACCAATCGCGAGCTTGCTCAATAGTGGAAAAATATTTAATTTTTTCATATTTAGCTCCTTCTTTTTCGTTCATAGTTTGTTGAATTGATATTTCGGCAAACATATCTTCGGGTAAAATAAATGCTATTTTTTTCACAATTTTATTTGCCTTGTTCGAAATGTTTTTATCAACCCAAATTTGAAGTTCGGAGTGTATCGAAAAATTGAAAAATTTTGTATTAATCAATGCTTTTTCAGTAATATACTCTTCAACAAATGCCAAATAATTGAACATTTCGGTTTTAAAATCGTCCTCAGACATATTTCCGGTTTCGTTTGTCCAATGTTGTTCGAGCAATGATAATTCCTCATCAATATAATGAGTAGCAAATGTTGCTTTTGAAACTTCTTCTCTCATAGAATATCTATTTTTATATGTACTTTTTATATGTACGACTCTAAATTTTTTCGTTACGAACGAAGTAATTTATTAACTTCTTCAATATCAAAGAATTTTGGGTCAAACTCACCTCCAAGCCATTCCATCATATCGTTATGTTCGGGATGTTTTTTGTTTTTTATCACTTCCAACAAATTTTGATACCCCCAAACGCCACCGCAGTCTTCGGGCGGGCAAGCATTTTGACCTTGTATGCAAATGGGGTATTTTTTCCCAAGCTCGGCTTCTACTATTTTTTCGAGGGTAATAGTGTGTCGCCAACTATCGCCAAAATCATACTCATATTGAATGTTCTGTTTCTCTTCCGACAATAAATCATTCAATTTCAATTTTTTATCAATATAATTGACTGTTCTGTCCGAATCGAAACCTTCATCATCGGCTATATAAAAAACTTGGTCTTTTATAAATTGGTGCAAATGTGAATCTGTCCAGCCCATTACACTTTGAACAATATAATGAAAAGACTCTAAATTCGTGTCTGATTCTACCAATACTTTTCTCGAAATAACTGGCTTTATATTGTCCAAAGTTACTTTTATTTGAAATATCTGTTTATTTTTTGTTGGCATATAATTTTAGAAATAAATTTACACTTTTTTTATTTAAAATCAATATGTTAAAATTGTATTGATTTATAAAGCCAAAAAGCGTGATAAAAAATTTACGAGTACTTTTTCAAAAGAAAACAGCATTTACGTAATCATTTTAGCACACCAATTGGCTTAGCAAAGATACTAATTTATTTTGTAAAAAATACTTTTTTAACTTTTATTTCATTATTGGTACGAATTTTTACAATATAATTTCCTGTTCCGAAATCAAATAGATTTTCATAATTGGTAGTAAAATTATCTGTAAAAAGTTTTTTTCCACTTATATCATATATTTCCAATTCAGTTGCATCTAAATTAGAAGTATGTATAAACAATTGATTGTTAAAGGTATAAATAGAATTGTCAGAGTTGCTCAGTTCTTCAATACCTACGGTAGATTTGAAAACAATAGAGAATCTATCGGGATTGTCTAAATTATTGTGATTGAAAGTATAATTCAAATTTTCGAGTTCTATTTCTTTGTTTTCTTTGTTATCTTTCAAAATCGGTTTAAAATCGGTTAGATTGAAAGCAAATTCTTTTGCCGTAAGCGTATAAGTGCCATCGGCAGCTTTAAAGCCTACTGGAATAATTAATCCGGCATAAGCTCTGGTTTGCGAATTGATAGCCAAACTATTCCAAGTGGCATTGGTGTAAGTATAAATTTGAGGTATCAATTTATTGAAACTAAATAATTTATACGCATCATAGTCCACATCGAAATCCATCGTAGTACTATTTATAAATCGAATGGAGGTTTCATCGGAATAATTTTGATTGGCAACATTTAAGATACAATAATCAATTTCAGTTCCTGTATGAACTCCTTTTTCGGTAAAGTCTTTATGAGCTTTGGCTAAATTTGAAATTTTAAAACTTCCGATACCTGATTTTGCTAACACAAAAAAACCTTCCATAGGGTCAATAAATGAAGTAGCACCGTTCAAAACTCCGCCAGCGTACTGAGTATTGCTTGCAAAATATGTATAGTTTTCTTTTGCACAAGAATAAGAGTATTTTATAGCCGAAACATTTCCTTTGTCCGTCCAAGCAGTGCTTGTCCAGTCGAGTGCCGATGGATACGGATTTCCTACCAAATTAAACCCATAAACTTCTTTATTAACAGCAAATTGAAGACTTTCATAATGAAACAAACCGTTAAATTCGATATTTGGATTTTCTTGAGCGTTAAATAAAAATCCTTTGGCATTAGCCCAAGAAAATTGGTCTTGGTTTTCTTGCCAAGCTACTTTATTTCCAATCGAATTTTCAACATAAGAATAAGAAATAGTACCGGAATTTGTATGTTCATAATTCATGATAGGCGAACTTACAAGACTCCACCAATTTACTATGTTTTTGGAGCTTTGCATGTTTCCGTTTTCGGTATTGCTTTGTTCACCATAGACTATCAATGAACTTGTTTGATTGGCAAGTTTTAAAGTTCCCGAATTTACAAGATTTCCGTAAACCGAAGTGGCTGTATTAAGGTCTATTGTAAATGAAACTCCCTCGGCTATATCTAAATCAAGACATTCAAAATGAGGCATTTCGGTAGATGTTTTATAATCCGATAAAATAACTACATCGGTATTTCTATTGGGAATGCCATTGCTCCATGAGCCGTTCCAGTTTGAAATTACAAAATTTTCGGTAAAACGATACAATTGATAATTGGCATCTTTGTCTTTTGCCGTAAAATATAATTTATTACCCATTACAAATAAGTTATTGGGCGTAGGGTTTTGATTGGCATTGGTTTCTGCAAACGAAATCTTTTTAATTTTATCGTTTTTGCTTAAATACCACAAATGCCAATTATTGTTTTTATCTCTGGCTCTAAAATACAGATTATTATCTACTTGGGTCATAAAGTTTGGAACCGGATTTACGTTTCCACCTTGCGCTACAAGCGAAACCGGTTTGGCATTGTGCTGAGCATCAATGCGCCAAAGCAACATATTTGAAGCCAAATCGGTAGCTTTTAAATACAAATAATTGTTTGCAAAGCAAAGATATTCTGGATTGGGATTCATGCTCGAACCGGCTGCAACCATATCATAAAGAGCTACTTGGTCATTAATATCTAAATACCACAACGAGTTATTGTTGCGATAGTCCAAAGCCGAAAAATACAGGCGGTCGTTGGTAGCAGTTAAATATTTGGGATTTGGATTTGTGCCGATAACATTGCTCGGAAGCGTTATTTCGGTAAAACCGTTTCCATCATATTTCCACAAAACACTAATGCCGTTTACATCTTTAGCATTGAAATACAGCGCGTTATTAAAAACAGTGAAGTTTTTAGCATCGGGCGTTCTACTGCCTCCGTATTGTTCAAACGCAATTTCTGAAGCAATGCCTTCTAAATTCATTTGCCAAAAAGTAATGTCGCCATTTCTGGTTTTGGCTGTAAAAAATAAAACATCACCAAAAGCATACAAATTGCTAACATACGGATTGGTATTTGTACCAAAATTAATGAGAGAAACCATTTCAACACCATTGGAAGTGAGTTTCCAAAGAACTCTATTCAGACTTACATCGGCAGCCGAAAAATAGAGCGCGTTGTTAAATGATGTTAAATAAGTTGGATTGGGGTCAAGGTTTCCGCCCACAGAGCTAAATGAAATTTCTTTGAAGGAATTTTGTTCATCTTCCATTTGCCACAAAACATATCGATTGTTACCATTTTTAGCGGTAAAATAGATAGAATTGTTAAACTGGCAAAAATTTTGTGGAATAGGATTTTTATTCGCTCCAAATGCCAATAAATTAAACTCTTCTACTTGAGCTTGAGCAAAAAAAACAGCAAATACTAAAATAATAGTTAGTCCTATTTTAGATTTCTGTAAAAGTTTTTTATAATTTTTCATTTTATTTAGTAGTTTTTTTATAAGTTGTTACACTTGTGTTTAACTGTTTGCAAAAATAAAAAATAAAAATGAAATTTTTTTCATTATACGAAAGATTTAACTTTAAAATTACATACATATTTAGCAAATCTCTATATAAATAAATACTTTCAGGTGTTTATTTTTTTTAAAATTAAAATCATTTTTTTTTAAAAAAATAGACAAAAAGAACAATTTATAAAAAAAATAGTAAAAAAATACTTTATTTTCTGTAAAAAAAGAATTGTATTTAAAAAAAAACTCATCAAAAAAAAAAAAAAATTGTATAAACATACATCTGTTTAATATTCAATATTTTCAATAACTATAAACAAAAAAAATACCAAGAAATGAATCAAAAAAAGAAAATTTTAGAACTTTTAAATAAAAAAAATAAAATAAAGTTGTGTGATTAAATAAATTGTTTGTACTTTTGCGGTTCGTAATTCGGGGTGAATTATGTTCAAATATTAATTTAATAAATTGTTAAACAAGTGAATACATTAAGTTACAAAACAATTTCAGTAAACAAAGCCCATGCAAATAAACAATGGGTGTTGATAGATGCTGAAAATGAGGTTTTGGGGCGTTTAGCAGCAAAAGTATCAAAAATCTTGCGCGGAAAATACAAACCCAATTTTACACCTCATGCCGATTGCGGCGATAATGTTATCATTATCAATGCCGATAAAGTAAAACTAACCGGACACAAATGGCAACAAAAAACCTATATTCATCATACAGGTTATCCGGGCGGTCAAAGAGCAACTCCGATAAAACAATTATTGGCAAAAAAACCCCATGAAATTGTACGTCGTGCAGTAGTAGGTATGCTACCGGGCAATAAACTCAGTAATGCCTTAATCAATAATCTGTACATTTACACAGATGCTACTCACAAGCACGAAGCTCAACAGCCTAAGAAAATAGATTTAAAACAAATTATGTAATCTTAAAACATGGAATTAATTAACGCAGTAGGACGAAGAAAAACAGCCGTTGCACGTGTTTATATGCAAGAAGGAAAAGGTAACATTACCATCAATAAAAAAGATATTGAAATATATTTTCCGCTAAAAACACTTCAATACATTGTAAAACAACCACTTAATACTCTTAATGCCGTAAGTACTTATGATATTAAAGTAAATCTTTTTGGTGGTGGCATCAAAGGACAAGCCGAAGCATTGCGTCTTGCCATTGCAAGAGCTTTAGTAAAACTCGACCCTGAAAACAAACCCAAGCTCAAAGCCGAAGGTTTTATGACCAGAGATTCGCGCGAGGTAGAACGCAAAAAACCCGGACAACCCAAAGCACGCAAGAAATTTCAATTTAGCAAACGTTAAAATTGTATATTGGCAATTGATAGTTCTTTTATTTTCATATTTCAATTATCAATATTCGATTTCTAAAAAATTTTAACATTGTTTAGTATCTAAATTTTTAAGACTTCTCTGCGAGGGAGAACTACTTAGAAATTGATTTTTTAACAGAACGTAAACAAATTTTATAAAATGTCACAATTAACATTCAACGAATTATTAGAAGCAGGTGCTCACTTCGGACACTTGAAAAGAAAATGGAATCCCGCAATGGCTCCCTATATTTTTATGGAGAAAAACGGTATTCACTTAATTGACCTAAATAAAACTGTTGCAATGGCTAACACTGCCGCAGCAGCTTTAAAACAAATTGCAAAATCGGGACGCAAAGTACTCTTTGTAGCTACTAAAAAACAAGCCAAAGAAATTGTTGCCGAAAGTGTAAAAACCATCAACATGCCTTACATTACTGAGCGTTGGTCGGGCGGTATGCTTACCAACTTTCCTACCATTAGAAAGGCAGTGAAAAAAATGGTTACCATTGACAAAATGGAATCGGACGGTACACTGAGCAATTTGTCGAAACGTGAAAGACTTCAAGTTTCGCGTCAAAGAGATAAACTGGACAAAGTTTTGGGAAGTATTGCCGACATGTCGCGCTTGCCTGCTGCATTGTTTGTAGTAGATGTATCGAAAGAACACATTGCCGTTCGCGAAGCAAAACGTTTGCACATTCCGGTATTTGGTATTGTAGATACCAATTCTGACCCCAACATCGATTTTCCAATTCCTGCCAACGACGATGCAGCAAAATCGGTTCAATTGATTACCAATGCTATGGTTTCGGCTATAAAAGACGGCTTAGAGGAAAGAAAAGTTGAGAAAGAAAAAGAAGCTCCTAAAAAACCCGATGCCGGTGTAAAAAAAGCCCCAAAAAAGATTAGAGCAAGAAAAGATAGAATTCATTCTATTCCGGAAGAAGATATTGATGAATAGATTCTAAACCAATAATGAATAAAAAAATATCTTTTTTATAAAAATTTCACCCCATTCGATTATTATTCGTGCTTAGTATTTTCTTTTTTTTATGAAAATGAAAATATTAAGCACAAAAAAATAATAAAAAAATAATAACTTAAAAAAATAAATATAAAATGGCTCAGATTACAGCAAGTGATGTAGCAAAATTAAGAAAAACTACAGGTGCCGGTTTAATGGATTGCAAATCAGCATTGGAAGAAGCCAATGGCGATTTTGATGCAGCAATTGATATTTTAAGAAAAAAAGGTCAAAAAGTTGCCAGCAAACGCGCCGAACGCGAAGCCAGCGAGGGTTGTGTTATAGCTAAAACTGCCGAAGATAATTCTTTTGGTGTTTTGGTTTCGTTAAACTGCGAAACGGACTTTGTAGCTAAAAACAACGATTTTGTTAAACTTACTACCGAAATAGCCGATGCAGCCTTAGCTGCAAAGCCCAATAATTTAGAAGAACTTTTGGCATTGCCTTTCCGTGGTGTAACCATTGGACAAGAAATTACAACTCAAACCGGAGTTATTGGCGAAAAGCTTGAACTTTCGTATTACGAAAAAGTTGATGCGCCTTTTGTAATGCCATACATTCACCAAGGCAATAAATTGGCGGTAATAGTTGGTTTTAGCAAAGAAGTAGCCAATGCTCAAGTGGCTAAAGATGTAGCTATGCAAGTAGCTGCAATGGCTCCTTTGGCAGTAAACAAAGACGGTGTAGATGCCAAAACGATTGAAAAAGAAATCGAAATTGGAAAAGAAATAGCCATGAACGAAGGCAAACCTGCCGAAATGGCTGAAAAAATTGCCGTTGGACGTTTGGGTAAATTCTTTAAAGAAAATACTTTGTTGGAACAACAATTTGTAAAAGACAACAAAAAAACAATTGCTCAATACATTGCCGAAAACGATAAAAATTTATCAGTTACCGGATTTAAACGTTTTACTTTGAACGTTTAATTTTGTTTGTTTTTTTATAAAAAAGTATATTAAAAGCTCGTAAAAAAATTTACGAGCTTTTTTTCTAACACTATACTGCAAACAGTAACTTTGCCAAAGTTTTAAACTTTGGCAAAGTTCTAATCTCAAAGCAATTACATTAAAGAGAAATGCTCAAATTATAACCGTTTAAAATATAATTAAAATTTAGTTTCAAAATAATCGACACAGTTTAGTATCAAAGCACCGTCGTCGGGAAACATTTCTACGTTGTATTCTCCCGAAAGGGCTTTTCCTATGCCGGGTTCCATAGTAACTGTAAAAATGATTTGTCCGGTTATTTCACCTTTTTTGAACTCCCATTTGGCTTCCCACATACTTCCTTCGCCGTCGTTGCCGCCACCTGCCATGGTGCCATCGGCTCTAAAAAACATATAATCGCCTTTATCGGATTGAAAAGTTTTCGGCTTGCCTTCCGGTGCTACATAACTCAAAAAATTCTCGCGCGATTCGATTGGAAAACCGCAATCTTGAATTTTTTTATTTTCTGTGGTTTGTTCTTCATCGGTGGGTTGGTCTATGTTTTCACTTACAGCCAGCGAGTCGGTTGCCGATTCGTCTGTGTCTGAGCTTCCTCCGCACGAAAACAGAAATAATGTGGTCATAAACATTAATGTTAAAAATAATTTATTCATCATAGCTATTTGTTTTTAATTATTGTTTTTTAATTGTTTGTTATTAATTTTTTTAATTTGAACAAAATTTATTCCTTTTTATTTTATTAAATATTTGGTTTAAAATTTGTTGAAATTTTTACTAAGGGAATAAGGTTGGTTTTCAAACCCTTATTCCCTTAGTAACAAGCAAATAAACTTCGCTGCAAAACCTTATTCCCTTATTATCAACAATTCAAAATAAGGTAATAAGGTTTTTTAACTACGGGTATATTATCTTTGCTACTAAGGTTGTACAATGAAAACCTCAACCACATAAAAGAAGTTTTCTTAAAAAGTTGCGAAACTTTTTTAAAACTGTTGAAAGATTTTAAATGGAATGAATTTATCAAAAAAATAAACGAAACAATTTAAAAAATGTCAACCTATTTCAGGATAAGACAAACATTAGTTGCAAAAAAAAAACCTTTAGTTCTACTTTACGAAGTTAAAAATATAAATTCGAATAGTAAAAAAATAGT
>DYNA01000071.1 GCA_020721325.1 Paludibacter propionicigenes | reverse complement strand
AAATATACTGGTTTATATGTATTTACAAAAAAATTCCGCAGTTATCAGTATATTTATAGTTATTACAACCTTGACAAGATAAAGCTAAATTTTCTTCTATTGTTTCTCCATTTTTACTTTTTGGAACAATATGTTCTATAGCAAAAGGTTGTGGCGATATATTTGCCGGACTTTTACAATATTCGCACAACCCATTGGCTCTCCTCAATATCAATTCTTTCAATTTATTAAGCGACATACAACCTTGGTTTTAATTGTAACTGTTCAACAATTTCATCAAGTGATACATTTCTTAATTTTGCTAATTCCAATAAATATTCCAACCTTTTAACTCCCAAATTTTCCATATACGCCGTTAATTCAAGTAATTCTTGATATTCCTCATCGTTTAATATTGCGTTTTTACGTTTTTTCACTAAAAAATCATAGCGTTTTTGTATCACGGTGGGCGCACCTGAATTTATTTTTTTTAACAATTCGGTTTCATTCTGAGTTAATACTGATGGCAATTTTTTACGACGTAAAATTAGAACTTCCTGCATTACTTGGTCTAATTCAATAACGTTCAACATTGATAATGATTGATATATATTGTTCAACTGCTGATTGTGAATTAATGTATTCATATTTTAAATTATTTATTGTATTTAATCGCAATACAAAGTTAATCTTTTTTTAGAATTATTTCAAAGGAACGTATTTTCGATTAGTTAAATCCATTCCTGTTTGAATTATCTCATAAGCAAATGGATTGCTTACATTAAAATCCGATTTATCAAATGGATGAGGTTCAATTGACAAATCAAATTTTCTTCTCCATTTCATAAGTTTCAATTGCATCTCGAATCGATTTTCCAAATTTTGAAAAACAAGGGCAACATCAATATCACTATCTTCATTTTGTCGATTTTTTGCATAAGACCCGAATAAAAAAACTTGGGATAAATTTAATTTCTGTTCATCTACTAAAAATGAAACGTATTTATTAACTATGTCAATTGCGTATCGATTATCCATTGTCTTATGTTTTTAATGTGATTTATCCAAATTTCAGTATATTCAAGCGTGCATTGTTTGTAAAATGTTAATTTATAGTCGTCATAGCGTGCATTTATATTAAACGCAGTTATGGTATCGATTATATCCATTTGTTCTTCTGTAATTTCGATATTACATTTATTTATCAATTTAAGTAAATCGTGTAAAAATGGAGGGTGCTTATGGTGAATTTTCACATAAGTAGCTTTAATCAATTTTTCTATTACTAAATGCCCTATAAATAAAGCCCAATTATATCGCTTAATATTGAAAAAATCAATCATTGAATTGAAATCATTTTCTGACATTTCAATCCAATAATTTACTATTTTTTCCACATTAATTTCCGTGTCGTTATTTCGATTGTCCATAAATTTATTTTATCACAAATCTACAAAATTTTAATTGAAAAATCAATTGTTTCAATTTTTTTGCATACAACTGATTTTTTTACAAAAATAGGTAAATATTTCTTTTTTTTCAAAAAAAATAAAATTTTAAATTTTCGGGTCATGGTTCAAATCCGTTGATAAACGTGTTAGGTTTCACAAACCTAACACGTTTGTAAACGAAAATTAACATTTTTGATACATTATAAAATTTTCGGAACAATCCCAAAAATTAAAACTTGGACTAAACCTATACAAAACTTGGACAAACACTATACAAACATTAGCGTAGGATTTTTATTGCACCTTGTTTTATCCACTGCTAATCCACTATTATTCCTCTTTCAACAGTTTTTTATTTTTTTGTTATTCTAATTTCTTTTTTTTAGATTTGCAGCATGAGAAAAGTAATAGTTGTTTTAAACGAAGAAACGCTGCAATTGGAAACGTTTGGCAGTGTGGTAGCAGCCATAGAAAACTGCACCTTTGAAAACGTGCCAAGTCGTGCTACTTTCGACAGGTATTTTTCTCGTTTGAAACAAGATTTCTTTATTTTCAATAATTTACGAATTTATAAAACCACTTTAATAACTGCCTGATGAAAAATAAATCTATATTGTTATTGCTGATAATATCCATAATAGTAGCTGTATTAGTTGATTTTGCCATTAATAAAACGTTATTGGTGAATGCACAAATAATGCTAATAACTTTTTTTGGTTTTCTTATTGCATCGCTGCAATTACAAATATTACGAAAAAAATAAAAAGGATTTTCGCTCTTAAAAATAATTTTTGATATGACATCGCCTGCCCGTATTTTCAGCCTTATTTGGTTGGCATTCTTTTTCTTTGGCTTTTTCTTTTTTATAGATACCAAAATAGGAATTATTGTACTGGTTTTGGCTCTTATTATCGCCTTTTTATTGGGTTTGCTTTGGTTATTTGTTCAACTGTTTTTTAGAAATTGAGTAGTAAATGTTAAATTTTTGAAAAAAATAGAATAATGGGCTGGTATAATGCAGAAAAAAGAGAGCTAAACGAAGAAGAGGAAAAAAGACAAAAAGAAATATATGAAGAACTTAAAAAGCTTGATAAAGAAACAGATATAGAAAAACGTAAAGTATTAAAGACAGAACTATTTTTTTTAGAATACGGCAACGAAATGAATTAACAAAAGGATATTTTTTGTGTTTTTTAGAAGCTAATTTTTTTATCATATAGTTATGGTTGCTATAATTGAAAATAACACACGTTCATTATTTTTTTCTTCAAAATGATAAAGTAATTCAGCATCAGATTTGTATTTGATGTGAAAAAATTCAATTCCCTGAACGCTATCCAAATTGCAATGAAGCAGTTTGCTTTTGAAATATTCTTTTAATTCTATATTCGATTTTAGAGCATTTAAAGTATCTAATTCTATTTTAATTGGGTGCATTTCATTTTTTAAGATAATTTTTTCTGCTAAAATAGACACATTTTCCGAATTTCTATGAATTACAAAACGAATTACTTCTTTTGGTTTGCAATAGCGGAGTAAATTTTGCCATAATTCAATTGATACAAATAGAATTTTCTTTTTGGCTTTAGTGCTAACATCGGATAATAAATTTTCAATTTTTATCAATAGCTCAATCTTATCAAATTCAATGTTCGTTGTGCTTAACAAAGGATTTTCAACAATTAAATCTTTGGTTCTTTTAAATTTATTTTTCATATTATTCAATGACTATGTTAATAAAAATGTAAAAGATTTTTGAAAAAATCAAAAAAAAATTCATAATTTTGTAATTCTAAAAGAAATAGGTAAAAGAAACTTGGGCTTTACTCAATGGTTTGAAGTTTACCTGTTTTTATAACCGGAATGTATAGCGTGTGCTTGTTTCTGCCTCAGACTAATGTTCCGGTTCTTTTTTTGCATAAAACGCTTATTTTAAAGCCGAAATAGTTAAGAACACCATGTTGCAGTGTAGCACTCTCTATTTTGGCTTTTTCATTAATCATTTACTTTCACCACTCCGTTAATTTTCAATTTAATAACTTCCGTGCTTTCAAGTCCTTCGTTGTCAATTACTTTTACGGCTATTGAGTACGTTCCGGCTTTAAATTTTTGGGTTTGTTTGCCGTCTTTGTCGAGCATAATTTCGGCGTTGAAACCTTTTTCGGCGTTGTAATTGAAATCCCATGCAAAAAATTCTATTCCGCTTTCACTTTCGGCGGTTGCTGTAAATTCTATTTCGCGAAGTTCTTTTTTGTTTACGCCCAAATCGTTGAATTTTACCGTTAAAGTTGGTTTTTTGGCAATCGGTACTATTTCAGCAACTGTAATTAGCTCAATGATAACATTTTCTTGGTTTTTCAATCGGGCAACTTCTTGCACGGCACCTTTTCCGAAACTAAATGCAATTATAATTCCTATCGGTTTGTTTTTTTCATAAAGTACTTTGTCATTTCGCATTACAGCCGAATGAAAATTATCAATTACATTTCTACCAATATTGTCGCTGCGTTTTACTTGAATGGGTATGTTTTCTTTGGTTTTACCGTCAATTCCAAAATCCGATTTTTGTTTTGCATTCGCAATGCCGCCGTATTGCTCAATTATCCATGTTTCAAACTCAAAAGCAGGTTTATTTCTCAGCGTATCGTAATCGTATTTACCAAACTGAACTACAAAGGGTTTTGAGAATAAATCTTGTTGGCTTTGCAAACGCATTTCCGTAACTTTTACAGCCTGAACCGATTGGTCTATACCGAGCCACGCGCGTTGCAATTTGTCGGCAACTAAAACCGTTGTTCCGCCGCCAACGAAAGGGTCTAAAATCGTGTCGCCTTCTTCTGTTGAGGATTTAATGATACGTTCAAGTAAAGCAATCGGTTTTTGGGTTGGGTAACCAATTCTTTCTTCTTTTGATTTAAAAACACAATTTGTCCAAAATTCATCTACGCTCACTCCGGGCATTTCGTCTAAATAGTGCTTTAAATATGGTTTTCCTGTATTTGAGTAATAAATCTTATCTTCGTCTTCAAACTTTTGCATATTCTCTTTTGAATATGCCCAATATCTATTTTTGGGAGGAAATTTTCCTTTCCATTCATAAAGCGTATCGCCTCCGGGCTTGGCAGCCGATAAATCGGAAGCTTTAAATTTTCGACCGTTTTCATCTATTTTATTGTAGGTATTTGCAAGATATTCTTGTGTATAATCGTCAAAAATAGTATTAAACTTAGCTAATTTGTAATTTTTGGCATATAAAAAAATAGAATCGAGTACTCTACCGAAATGTTTTGCACCTTGTTTAGAGTCGTTGTGCGTAGTAGTTCGTTTCCAGATAATTTCATTTTTATAATTGTTTGCACCAAAAATTTTATCCAAAATAAACACCCGAATATACGCATTGGCATGCCAATCGCAATGCAAAAATATTGAGCCTGTGGGTTTTAAAATGCGGTGCATCTCGAGAACTCGCTCTTTGAGCCAAGCTATGTAATGGTCAACGCCGCCGCTCCAGCGGTCTTTAAAACTGCGTATTTCGCCATCGTCGCCCCAAATGACTTCGTAATTTCTGTTTGAGAAAAACGGTGGGTCGAGGTAAATCAAATCAACGCTTTCGGTGTCGATTTTCCGTAAAACTTCGAGGTTGTCGCCTAATATGAGTTGGTTCATTTGTTATTCTATTTTTGTTCTATCAATTTTTGAAAATCAAAAACACAAGAGTATAAATCCAAATCCGAATTATTCTTGCGTTTGTGCATTGATTTATAAGTGTATGAATAATTTTCTATAATTGGAAACGGTCTTAAAATTTCGTCTTGTGCTATTTTTTTTACAATGCTGTTATTGAGCAAATCAATATTTTCAGTTATTTCATTTTCTACATTGTAAAGTAACATTCCGGCGATGGGAAAATATTTTGCATATTTATTCGATTTGAATTTATTTATTCCTCCCTTAATTATGTAATCTAAATTGTCTGTTTTCAATTGCTTACATTCAATTTCAATTCTATCGTATTTTCCAAAAGATAGTCTGAAATTTACTGCTATATCAATTCGAGTTTTGGCTTTAATATTTTTGTATTGTGGAATGATTGAATAATCAAAATTTTTGGCAAAATCAAATTCATTTTCTATTAACTCATCAGTAATGGCATCTTCTAAAAACCATTTTTTTGCATTTTCAGGTTTTTTATATGGATTGTTTTTTCTCAAAAAACAAATATTTGTATAAGAAACGTACAAAACCCTGAAAGCATCTTGCAAAATAGGATATAATTCATTGTAACCCCAATTTTCTACTACAATTACAGTGCTAACTTTTCCCATTTTATTCCGATTTTTGGGATTGCAGCATTACTTCCATAAATTCTACCACATCTAAGCGAGCTATTGCTTTGTGCCAATACTTATATTGTTTGGGTTTGGCTACCGAAAATGAATTTCGTTTCAGTGTTTTAATGTCTTTTTGAATAAAAAGCCCGTTACTTACTTTTTTAAATCCTAAATTTACAAGCAATTCTAAAATATTCTCATTACTTTTTTCAGGTTGCCAATAGTCATCGTGTTTTTCATTATCAATAGAAAACTCACAAGCAAGTATGTTTTTCGATTGAATAACTTTTACATTAAAATAAGCACGTTCACCGCCATTATGCAATTTATTAAAATGTTCTTTAAAAATATTTATATACGCTTCTATTTCAGATTTTTCAATTTCTTTGTATGGCTTAAATAATTTAGGGGTTTGACGTATTTCTTTAAAATCTTTATTTTTTGCTTGCAAAATTGGAATGGTTATTTCTTGTGTATAAGAAATTAAATCTCGTTCGGTATCAGATAGTTTGTATAAATTATAAATTAGCTCATTTAACTCATTTTCAGTTTGTTGAAATTTAGTTTCATATTCCGATATTTTATAATTATCCTTTGTTATTTTATTTTTATGAATTTCAATTAATCTTTTAAGTACAATAAGCCGTTTTGCTTTTATAGAAATTTCGTTATTTTGAATAATAGGAAATGGAAATAATTCTTTATTTATCAATTGTTCTCTTTCAACTCCTATTGAAGAACCTCTCATTACCATATAAAACGACATTAAATCAGAATTTATTAGACCAAGTATATTTTTTAAAATTTGATAGTCATTTAATTTTGATTTAATTGCATAAATAGAATTTGTATAAACACAAGATAAATGAGAAATTGAAGCAACTAATTTAATATCAGTTGAAAAACCGATTTTTGTTAATAATATTGGTGGTTTTTTAAAGTATTTTTCTGGACGTATTTCTGCTACAATATCAACTCCCCATAAACTAATTGAAGAATAATTAATATAATATCGTTGTAAATCTGAATTCTTTTTTTCTTTATTTAAAAGTGTTTGAATAAAAGGCAATCCTACTAAATGACTTGCATTTGCACTTTTCCCTTTTTGTTTTACTTTTATACCTACACTTGCATTTAACGGTTTTTCATCTCCTTCCTTCTCTTCAATCAAATCAACAAGTGTAACCGGAAATTCTTTTTTATTTCGCAACCTTTCCACAAACCTATAATCCAAAATATGTCCGTAAACTAAAACTTTCCAGAGCCAATCGTTTTTAATTAATTCGTTTTGAACTATTTCTTTGTAGTCGTGCTTTTCGATTAATATGGATTTGAAAATAGCAAAATACGGATTAGGTTTTAACGAAACATAATCAATAACATTCTGTTTGGTGTCTTTTCCAAAAGCATATTGATATTTAATTATTGCGGCGGGTCCAACGGCTTTTGCAAAAATTTGATGACGAACCGAAGATATTTCCAAAACTTCGTTTATCAAAAAATGATTTAAAAAGTAATTCCTGAATTTATCTGCCTGCAAATTGTAAAGTAGTTTGCTGGTAACAATTATTTGATAGACTGTATTTTCAGAAGAAAAATCGGACAAACGCAACATAAATGCCTGAGCAAATTCGTTGTTGCTGATTTCAATTTTTATAGTTTCAGAATTTTCTTTTAAATCGGTATTTTCCTTTTTCTTACGATTTTTAATATATTCTAAATACGGACTTTGAGCTTGAAGTTTGCCCCAAGGCGGATTTCCAATAATAAAATCCGGTTCTATTTTTCCTTTTCCGAAAAGCGCGTCTAATTTACTTTCAAATTGATTTTGCGAGTTTAATTCGGTTTTAAAAACATCTTCGTTAAAGAAATTAGTTGCTATTTCGGGAAATTCAAAATTCTCAATATCTTTGGGTTGCAAATAATCGAGCAAAGTAATAAACAACGAAAATTTAGCTATTTCGGTAGCTTCTTTGTTTATGTCATTTCCAAAAATATTTTTTACAAGTAATTGATTTATTTGATGTTTAAATTCCTTACTCGACTGTTCGGGTTTTTCAAGTTCTATATATTTATTGATTAGCGAGCGTAAAGTTTCGCACAGAAAAATGCCACTACCACACGTAAAATCGACCGTTTTACACGATAATTTTTTTAGTTTAGCCACTTTTTCAATATGAGGTTTTACAGTTTGCTCCAAAACATAATCTACCAAAAAAGGCGGTGTATAAAATGCTTTGTCTGCATCTTGTCTTTCGCCCAAAAAAGTTTCATATATGCTACTAACAAGCTCTATTGGAATAAAATCGAAGTCAAAAACATTAAACAAACTTTTTTGTTTGCCGTTTATATTCGTTCCTGCAAAAAGTTCGGACAACAAATTTAAGTGTTCTTGTTTTACGGCATTTCTTTCGCCATTTATGGGCAAAAAATTGCCTTTAAATTTATTAGAGAGATAATCGAAAAAATTATACAGTTTTTCCTTTTGAAGAATTAATTTTGGTAAATCATTTTTATTTAAAAGTTCGTTTCCCTCACTTTCATAATTTATATTCACATTTCTGTCAATCAGATAGCGAACAAAAATTAAACGACCTATTAATCTATTGGCGTGTTCGGGTTTTAAAATTTCTATAAGTTTCGTTTTTTTATCCTTGCCAATTAAAATAGTTCTTGCAGATGAAATATTTTGAAGTAAAACCTTATCTACCCTTGTTTTTTTAGTAAATTCTTTATCGTAACTATTCCATAATTCGGCAGTTACAATATTCCAATAAGAATATTTTTCGGGTAAATCTTTTAATTTTTGTAAAGTATGTAAAACAGCGAGTAAATTAGATTTGTTATCGTAATCAAAACCATTGTAAATAACCAGTTCGGTTTCAAAATTTACAAAAGCAAGTGCCGATTTGTTAAAATTCCAGATTTGCTCGCAAAGTGTTTGTTTTGAAATATTCAAATCTTTACTTTCAAAAAAAAGTATAAGCGGTTCGTTGTTAAATACAAAAAAAGAATGTGGTTGAAGTTTTTTTAAAGCATATTCGATTTTAAAATCGGACTTAAACTCTGTTTTTCCTTCGTATAAATCTTTAAAATTTACATCTGAAACATCAAAATTTTTTCTAATAAATAATCCGTTTTCGAGATTAAGTCCCAATTTACTATGTATATCGAAAATGGAAATCATTGTTTTTTAAAGTTTTTGAATAATTTCACAAAATAAAAAAATAGATTCAAAACATTCTAATTTTTTTTACAAAAATAGGTAAATATTTCTTTTTTTTCAAAAAAAATAAAATTTTAAATTTTCGGGTCATGGTTCAAATCCGTTGATAAACGTGTTAGGTTTCACAAACCTAACACGTTTGTAAACGAAAATTAACATTTTTGATACATTATACAATTTACTAAGGTAAGTGTATAAATTTGAAATAGCAAATATATGAAAATAATTTCTATAAAAACCAAAGAAAATAAAAAGATAGTTGTTTTTTTCAAAAAAAAAATCGTGGCAAATCCAAAAATAAGCGAATAAAGTTTTATATGCTTTGTATTTTGCGGGTTTATTAAGGCAGTAAGGTTTGTTTTTGGCAATAAAAAAGTAGGCGGGCATTTCGAGTTTTCGCGCCAGCTTAACTCTGAAGAATTAAAATAAGACAGTTTATTTTAAATTTTTGTTTAATTTTCAGTTGTACTAAAAACGGGATAAATTTTAATATTTATTGTTACGTAACTACAACTTTTCCAAAGTTTTAGAACTTTGGAAAAGTTAAATAATAAACCGTTTGCAGTATAATTAGAAAAAAAAGATACTGAATGAATAACCTTTATTTGTAAAAACATAAAAAAATAGACTGTTTGTTTGAGAAAAAGAATTATTTTTGTAAAAAAAATAAACTCTAAATCTGCAAGTCATCGTATCAATCTGTAAATAAACAGCTTATTGATGATTTATTTTTACGCATTTTATAAACAATGAATACGATGACTCACAGTTTGTTAGCCATAGACTTGCTGATTTTGGGTAAAATAAAAATACTTATTTATTAACTTCAAAAATTGAAGACAATGCCAAATATAGAAACTCAATACATGGGATTGCATTTAAAAAATCCTTTTATAGTAAGTAGTTCAGGATTAACCAATTCGCCCGAACGGATTTTTGAACTTGAAAAAGCCGGAGCCGGAGCGGTGATTTTGAAATCTATTTTTGAGGAACAAATTTTATTTGAAACTACGGACTTACTTCAATACAATTCCTATCCCGAAGCTCAAGATTATATTTTGAACTATGCCCGCGAAAATACTTTGCGCAATTACACTTCTTTGATAGAAAAGGCAAAAGCTAAAGTAAATATTCCGGTAATTGCCAGCATCAATTGTGTTTCGGATAGCGACTGGGAAACTTTTGCCAAAGACATAGAAAAAGCCGGTGCTGATGCCTTAGAACTTAATATTTACGCCATTCCTACCGATAAAAATAAATCCGCAGAATATTACGAACAAATTTATTACGATATTGTAAGCAATTTAAAACAAAGCATTAAAATACCCATTGCCGTTAAAATTGGAAAATCGTTTACTAATTTGATACAAGTAGCTGATAAATTGCATGCTTACGGTGCCGATGCCATCACTCTTTTTAATCGTTTTTACGAACTCGACATTGATATTGAAGAGTTTCGCTTAACATCGGCAAGTATTTTTAGCAGCGAAGACGAATTGAGGAGCATTTTGCGTTGGATAGCCATTATTTCGGGCAAAATTGACATTCCCATTTCGGCATCAACCGGTATTCACACCGGAGAAGATGCTGTAAAAATAATTTTAGCCGGAGCTACCTCGGTGCAATTGTGTTCTACAATTTACAAACACGGAAACAAGATTATTGGCGAAATGATTGAATTTTTAACCCAATGGATGCTTGCAAAGAACTTTAAAAACATCGAACAATTTAGAGGACGAATGAATTATGAGAGCATAAAAAATCCGGTAGTTTACGAGCGTTCGCAATTTATGAAATATTTTTCGGGAATCGAGTAATGAATAATAGACTTGTTGTAAATTATCTTGCAAACGGTAACTTTGCCAAAGTTTTAGAACTTTGGCAAAGTTTTAATTACAAAGCACTTACATAAAAACAAAAGCTCAAATTGTAACCGTTTTAAAGTATAGCTCAATTTATCTAATGGTTTGATTATTAATTTGCAACAAGTCTAATTATATCATTCATTCGATTTGTTTTTGGTATTCAAACGGTGTAAAATTCCAAACATCGAGCCAGTTTAAAGCGGCTTCTAAGGTCGTAAATATCTCAAATTCTATGGGCAAATCGGACATTGCCATAGAAAATAAAGTGGTAAAACTTGCATGTTCGGGCAAATCGGTTAGAAAAGCACTTTTTCGTTTCTTTATAAATTGAGTATTTTCTTTTTGAAACCGAACCACTTCATTTATGTCGTTTACGTTGGCATCAAAATTAGCCAAACGAAAGTCAATCAAATGATTATAATCGGCGTTAAAATCGGGATGATGATTTTTAAAGCATTTTGCATTTATTACATCATCTAAATTGATTGTTCCTTGAAAATATTCTACAATCAAACGATGTGAATGTAAAACTTTAATTTTTATTTTCTTTTCTATCATTTTTGGTTCTAATATAAAAGTTTTTTTATTGTCCAAAACCCACAAATTGATTTTTTTGAGTAGATTATTATTACAAAAATGGTTTGCAAAATGTGTATAAACCAATTGTTAAAAAGCGGGATAAATTTTACTATTTATTGTTACGTAACTACAACTTTTCCAAAGTTTTAGAACTTTGGAAAAGTTAAATAATAAACCGTTTGCAGTATAATAAACAAAAATAAACAACATTTTTTCTTTCTTTTTTAAACAAAAAACAATTATTTATTTTGAGGTATGGTAAAAATAAAAATTGCTCCTTTGTCTTGTTCCGATTCTGCCCAAATTGTTCCGTTGTGTGCTTCAACGGCTAATTTGCAAAAAGTAAGTCCTAAACCGGTTGAGCGAATATTTCCCATTTTTTTGGCTTGAGCCTGCACATATTTATCAAAAATGCGCTCTATCATTTCGGGTGCTATTCCTATGCCGGTATCTTTTACCGAAATTTCAGTCAGACCCTCTGAGTTGTGAATAGCTTTTATAACTATCAAACCCTTGCGGCGCGAATATTTTATGGCATTTGAAAGCAAATTGATGACTATGCGCTGAATGATTTCTTTGTCGGCAAAAATTTCTAAATCAGAATCTATTTGTATAGAAAATTCAATATTTTTGCTAAAATGCAAATAGTGCGTATGCGCAATGGCTTCTTCAACAATTTTTTTTATGAAAAATACCGTTTTATTTAACTTCATTTCAGACGATTCGTATTTTTTAACGTCTAAAATGTTTGTAACCAAATCCAACATTTGTTTTCCGGCATCTTTTATTAAGCTCAAATCGTCTCCTTCTTTTAAAATATCGGGCATTCCGCAAATCACTCCCAACGGACTTTTAAGGTCGTGAACAATCATTTGCGTTAAGCTTTCTTTGTAATAATCCAGTTCTATGAGGCGTTCGTTGGTGGATTTCAATTGCTCGGCTTGCGCAAGTATTTCTTCTTTTTGCAGATTGATTTCTTGGGTTCGCTGTTTAACAATATCTTCCAAATTTCGATTGATTTCATACAAATCTAAGGCTAATTTTTCGTTTTCGTTAAAAGTTTTTGCAAAACGTGCCGAGAGATAAAATGCCAAACTAATTAAAAATAAAAATACACCTAAATCGTATAAACTTCCGGTATTAATTATTTCCATGTAGTGCAAAATTTCATTTACAGCAAACAAATATAAAATTCCAAAACCAATCAATAAAGTTTTTGCACCAAAACGCTTGTTTTTAATGGCTAATATTAAAATGTATAAATAATACAAAAAAAGTATAATTACGCTATACCAGAAAACACGAATTAATCCCGAAGTTTGGCTAATTGAAAAAGTTAAAGTTATAAAAATGAGCAATATAAAAGGAGTTGCAAAAGTATAAAGAGTCCATTTTTTATACTCATGGGGATAAGCATCTTTAAAAAAAAGTACCAGTACAATAGGCAAAAGATATTGAATAATTCGGATTAAATTGGTTTGTACCGAAAAAGGTATGTCGTAAAACAAAATAAGCTGGGGCAAACCGGTCAAACAGGCATAAATACTCATTAAAAGTGTAAATAATCCAATGTAAAGAGCTACTTTTTCGCGCTTTCGGTAAAAATAAAACGCCAGAAAGAAAATACTCATTATAGTCATTACGCCTATTAGAAACATTTTCATACCAAAAACAAAAAAACGTCCATCGTAAACGGCGTCGTGGCTTCCAAAGTACAAGTGATTTATCAAACCCGCTCTGTGAAACGAAAAATTGGAAACATGAATAACCACATCGAGGGTATCTGCTGGTTTTTGAAATCGTATTATTTGTTTAAATACATCTACTTCTTCATTTTCAGTATTTTGGCTAATTTTTCCTACGCTCGAAACCAATTGATTGTTTACAAATATATTTGAAGCATTTGGAATGTACATAATGCTTATAGCCAAATCGTTGGGAGCATTTTTTGGTAAAAATATTCTTAAACGGTAAGTTGCATACCCATAAAGTGGAATGGTTTGATTTGCAATTTGTTTGCCTTTCCAAGAACTGGGAACTTCAATAAAAGCGGTGTTTGTTTTTTTTAGGGGTTTCTAAAAAAGAATTTGGCAATTTTAATTCTTTCCAATAAAATTCCCATTCGCCATTTAATTTAATTATTCCGCGTTTTTGAAAATCCCATTGACGTAAATCCAATATCCCTTTCTGTGCTTTCGGTTTTTCGGAAGACGAAAACAATAAAGTATATGAAAACACTAAATATAAAATAAGCAGGTATTTTTTTAGCATAAACACTTGTTTTTATTTATTTTCTTTTTGTTTTTTTATTAAATTCTTATCATTTGTAGTGTAAAATAAAGTTTTTTTCTCCTAATTTCATTTTTAGATAAATTTATATAAAAATATGAATATCAGTAAATAAAAACTTTAGTTTGTGAATTATTTTTCACGTAAAGAAAGATTTTTTTATATTTTAGCAAAAATTTTTTTTTATAAAAACGTGTATTTTTTTTTAGTAAAAATAAATATTTTTTTTTAAAGCAAAAAAAAAATACAAAATATTTTTTTAATGATGGAAAAAGTAAAATTTATGGAAGGCAAAAAGGTATATTTAAGACCTTTTGAAATACATGACGTCGATTTGGTATATTATGGAAAAAACAACGCTCAAGTGCGCGAAACGCTCTTTCTTTTTGAACCCGTTAGCAAAGAAAACGTGATTCACCATATCAATTTGTGGAACAACAGCAGCGAGAGTGTATTGTTTACCATTTGCAAGCAAGATGACGGAACGGCGGTTGGGCAAACAGCCTTATTACGAATAGATTACATTAGCCGAGCTGCTATTTTTTACATTGCTATTTACAATCCGCTTTTTTGGTCGCAGGGTTTTGCGGGCGAAGCTACTCAATTGGTTGTAAAATATGCCTTTGATGTGTTAAATCTTCATCGCATTCAGTTGCATGTTTCGCAAGAAAACGAAAACGGTATTCGGGCATATCTCAAAGCCGGTTTTAAACACGAAGGCACGCTCAGACAAGCTATGTATCATCAAAACAAGTACATAGACTTTTGGGTTATGGCTATTTTAAGAGAAGAATACTATGCTTGATGAGAAAAATTGGTGATTTTATTATACTGTAAACGGTTTATTATTTAACTTTTCCAAAGTTCTAAAACTTTGGAAAAGTTGTAGTTACGTAATAAATTTTAAAATTTTTCCGGTTTTTAGTATATTAGACTTTGGACAAATTTGCACCTTCGGTGCAAATTATTGATAGAATGTAAATTACACAATGAAAATGTTGCACACCTTCGGTGTGCTATATTGTTGCTATTCATTGTTTTCTATCGTTGTTTCATTCCTACGGAATGATTTTGTCCAAAGTCCAAAGTATAACAGTTTGTAATTGTTTAGTGTTCGTTAATGTATTCTTTAATTTCTTGTTTTGAAGTCAAAAATTTAAACGAATCGATAAGTAACGGATAATTTTCTTTGTCGGATACATGATGATACCCGAATTTTGCCAACTCTACTTTGTTGTTTTCAAATCTGAAAAGCCCTATCATTTCTTGAACTTGCAAAGTGAGTAAACAATTGTTGTTAGCAACGTATTTAGCTGTAAGCAAACGTTTTGACTCCATCGTTTCTTTTTGCAATTGCGCCAAAATGGTTTTAAATTCTTGCTCATCGAGCGAGGGAGTACAATTATTGTTGGCAGTTTCGGAATTATCTTCTTTGGTATTATTTGAAACTTCGTTGTCGGGAAAATCGTTGGTATTGTTGTTTGGTTCTGAGTTTTCGTTGGTTATTTTTTCAATGATATTGTCAATGTCAAAATTGATTTCCAAGCCATTTGTACCAATTGAAATGCCATTTTCATCGTTTCCAACAATAACATTTCCATTTTCATAGCGCACACCTCCGGTTGTTGCTTCGGGCGAAAAACCTGTGGTATAAGCCACAGCATCAAATTCGTCGTTGGCAGTACCGCTGTACTGGTCATCGACCGAATTTAAGGGCAGTTCCGAAATCATTTCTAAAGTCAGGGGCGAAGTTTGCCCAACGGGAGGCAAACGCCTGCGCCCCATGCTGTTTTGAAATGGAACAATGGCATAAATTTTCTCCGAATTGGGTCGAATATAGATGTTTTTATCAATAAAACCGAGCATACGGTTCTCAAAAATAATTTTTATTTCATAATTTTGAGCTTCGAGATTTTGAACTTTTACATTTTCTTCGTAAATTTTGCTTATTAAATTTCCATTTACTACCAATCGAAATCGTTGAGCCGGATTGTTGCTATAAACAATCAAATTTGATGTTTGCGAAAAAACCGAAAAACTTATTAATACGGCAAGTATTGTTAAAAGAAAGTTTATTTTTTTCATCTTTTTTTCAAAAAAAAGTTTTATTACAAAATACAATAATTCATTTGTCGGATTAATTTGTAAACAAATGATTTTCAAATTGTTTGATAGAGCAAAATAATAGGAACTTGTTGTAAAATAATTTTACACATTTTACAAACTATGGATACGCTGCATTTTTGTTTGCATTGCAATACCGTTATAAGTTGTTTTTCATTCGTTCCTTACTATGTATTTTACGCTCTCATGTTAATAAACTCATTTTGAGAAAAAATATTTTATAAAAATTCTTTTTTTACTGAAAAAATTGTGAAAAATTGAAATTTTTTTGTAGACGTTGCATTATTTTTTTGTAGACGTTGCATTATTTTTTTGTAGACGTTGCATGCAACGTCTCTACGGTGCGTTATTTTTTTACACTTTTATTTTTTTATAATAATTTGGAAAATTTACTTAAAAAAAATAATATAAATAAAAAAATATATAAATTTGCATTGTTTAGAATATTTTAAAAAATACAGGGTAATATCAGATAAAAAGGAAATTATGAATAATGGAGTAGATAATAAAGTAGAATTATATCTTGAAAAATTTGCTAAAATATCGTCAGCTTGGTTTTCTGAAAGAGCTTCTTTTTTAGATAAGTTTGATAAGTTTTTTAATAAGGAATTTTTCATACCCAATTATATTGAAACCTTAGATTGGGAAAAAGTTAAAAAACTTAGTGAGCATTTGCACTCATTTAATTCATTAGCCCTTGCCAAAACACGTGCAATAAACCAGAGTAACAACAAAATTGAAAATTTAAAATCTACTTTTTTATATCTTGCCCAAGAGCTAAATTCTCAAAATAAATGTGATGAATTGGCAGAAAGATTGAAAAATATATTGTCAGCACAAGGAAAGTATAAAATAAAATTTTGGGGTATTTCAGCAATAAGCGAAATAATAGGGCAACGATTTCCAAATGATTTCACTTTTTTTAATCACAGAGACCGTGAAGCGATTAAATTTCTTGAAATAGATTTAAACGAAACAAAAAAGGACAAAGATTGGGATAAATATATTAAATACATTCAAGCCATTGAACCCATAATTGAGAAATATAAAGAAATTGTTGTTCCTAAATGCAACGTAAATTACTCAATTGGAATACAGATTGACCAATTTTTCAGTTGGATTTATGAAAGTTTTGTCGAACAGAAATATCAAAAAACATCTACATTTGAAATAGTGTCAATTTTGCACAATCATCTTTCTAAAATAAAAATTGAAAAATATTTTTCGTTAGAATCAATTGAATTGGATAATTTGTCAAACGAAGTTTATTTACTTGGCGAAAATGGTGTAGGTAAAACAATTTTACTACAATCAATTCTACTTTCAACCAAATATAATTTTATACAACATCTTACAAATAAAAAATATACCGGTGTAATACTTGAAAATATCGCAAAGAATCCAGATTTTAAATTTGTAACTACTGATAATGAAAATAACGAATTTACATCTGAAAAGCAAGATAACCTTTATTTAAAAAATATTTTTGCTTATGGGGTTTACAGATACTCTACGATTAAAGAAGAAGATAGTTATGAGTTTTTAACACTATTTACTAACGAATATTCATTAATCAACCCTGTTAAATGGTTAATAGAACTATACAACAGAGAGTTAGAAGAAAAAACGAAAGATAAAAATCTAATCGACCCACACATAAGTTTAGAAAAGGCAAAGGAGTTGTTAATTGATTTACTTGAAAAGAAAATCGAAATAATTATTACTTACAATAATGCTCAATTTAAAGAATCCGGAACTGAATTAGCCTTCGAATATTTATCAGACGGCTATAAAAGTGTGATGACATGGGTAATAGATATGATTGCTCGATTATCCCAAAATCAGCCAAACATTGATAAAATAGAAGATTTTCGAGGAGTGATACTAATTGACGAACTCGATTTATTCCTTCATCCACAGTGGGGTTATAATATTGTTGGGAAACTTAGAAAGTGGTTTCCGAAAATACAATTCATAATTTCAACACACAGCCCCATATTAACTCTCGGCGCATCAAAAGACGCAGTTTTTTATAAACTTTACAAAGAAAATGGAATTACAAAAATAAGCGACCCCATTAAAGGCAATCAAAACATGACCGCCAATAGCCTCATAACCTCTTTACTCTGGCGCTTAGACACTTTCACTACACGAGGTATTAAGCCCGAATTTATTAGTAGCGATGACTATATTTATCAACAAATACATCAGGTTATTTCAAAAAGAATTCAAAATACGGCACAATTAACCGATAAAGATGTAATTAAACTAATTGAAGAAGAACTGGATAAAATAAAATTCTAATGATAGCAATAAACAAAAATTTTGAAGATATTCCAAACTCTTTGCTCGACGACAGCCATAAGAAAGCTTTTGGCGAAAATATAAAAGCAGGTAAATACGTAAGTGGCAATATTTATAAGAAAAAAGATGTTCAAGACAAATTAAATGAAATATATTATAAAAAATGTGCATATTGTGAGAAAACTCTATTAGATACAGACAAACATATTGAGCATTATCGCCCAAAAAGTACCTATTTTTGGTTGGCATTTAATTGGGATAATCTGTTACTTGCTTCTGCTGAATGTAATAGGAAAAAAAAGGCGAATTTTAAAATAGAAGGCAAAAAAGTAACATTCAACGACTATAAATCATTAAATTATGAAGATATTCAAAACAAAATAACTGAAATAGATAAAAAAGAAAAACCTTTAACCATAAACCCCGAACAAGAAAAGCAAGATTTTTTTGATAAAAATCTATCCTTTTGCTTTTCGGGTGAATGTATCGGACAAATTAGTTCTACTGAAAAAAGATTAAAGCACACCATCGAAGTTTGCGATATAAATAGAAAAGAACTTGTTGAAAGACGGTTAGAAATTTTAAATGATATTAAAAATGCAATAGCAGAATACAAATACTTAGCTGTTAAATCAGGCAGTATAAGCCAATTAATTGAAAATTTAACGGCATTAAAAAAAATAGAAATAAAAAAAATAACTCCTGAAAGAGAATTTATTGCATGGAGAAAAACAATCATATACGAATTACTACAAATTTATATTGATACAAAATAAATTAGAATTAACATATTCCTTTGCTTATCATTCTATATTACACAAAATTAGTGTAAAAAGTTTAGCAGTCCTATTCATTTCTTTGGCAAAAAGGAAAAAAACACTTGGACAGTCTTTCCCATCAAATCGCT
>DYNA01000254.1 GCA_020721325.1 Paludibacter propionicigenes | reverse complement strand
CCATTCTGGGACGACTTGGCGTATGGCAGCGACAACATAGAACCTCAAACAGGTTATTTGGTACAAAACATGCTCGAAGATGGCAAAACCATTACTCTTTCGGGAACGTTTGCCACTGGAACCGTAAACTACACTCTCGCAACAAACGGCGACAAATGGAATTTGGTAGCTAATCCATTCCCAACGCCTATCGACTTGAATGATGTAGCCATTACAGGTGCAGCCGATTATTTCTATTTGTGGGATTTACTTGGTGGAAATTATGTCTCTTACCAAAAATCAATAAATGATGGTTTCCGTTTCGTACCCAACATGACAGGTTTCTTTGTAGGTGCAACAGGTGCTACAAAAATTGATGTTTCTACAATCGGATTTACCGATGCGGTTAAAGAAAGTAACTCCGTATTTAGAAAGCTAAAGAAATCCGAAACCAACAATCACATTCATTTTACGGTAAACAATGCCAAAGGTCAAAAAGACAACGTTTATGTAGTATTGACCGACATAGAGGCAAAAGCCCCCAAAATGTTTAGCTTAATCAATACAGCTCCACAGGCTTACATTGTAGAGAACGATGAAAACATCAGTATCAAGTCGTATCCTGAAAGCACCGAAGAGCGCATCATTCCGATAGCCTTTGAAAGCCAAGCCGATGGTAACTATACCTTTAATATAGAGGATTTTACCATAACCGACAAAGCTTACTTGCGTGATTTGCATACAGGCGCATGGATTTCGCTTAGCGCGAATACCGTGTACGAGTTCACTCACAACGCAAGCAACGACAAACTACGTTTTGAATTGGTATTGAACCCCAAAACAACCGGAGTTGAAAACCCTGAAAGCCCAATGGCTTCGATTTACTCAAACCAAGAAATGATTTATGTAACTTTGGCTTACGCCGAAAACACAACCATTTCGGTATTCGACCTCAGCGGACGCAAACTCCAACAAGTAGAAACCAACCAACAAAATAACCAATTAACTGGTTTTGTTTCGGGTGTTTACTTAGTGAAAGTAGAAAACGCTAAAGGCTCGCAAACTACAAAAGTATTTGTGAAGTAAACTAACAAAGCATAAGCAACGGGGTCGCTCTAAGCGACCCCGTTGCTAAAACAATTCAACAATTCAACAATTTAACCATATAACAATAGATAAATATTATGAAAAAAGCATTTTTAACATTGGCATTTGTAATAGCAGTAGGAATAAGCAGTATGTTCGCACCCCCACCGGCAGACCCACCCGGCGGCGATGGCGGCGGCGACCCGATAGGCAATCCCGCAGGCGTACCGATTGATGGCGGCTTGGGCTTCCTTGCAGCCGCAGGCATTGCGTATGCAGGCAAAAAGCTAAACGACAAACGCAAAGCGAAGAATAACGATTAATTGATAATTGGTATGAAAAACAGCACCAAAGGTGCAAAATAAAATAGCCCAGCCCTTGCAGGCTGGGCTATTGTATAAGCGCACCTTTGGTGCTGTTTTTATTCATTAACCGTTTATCGTTAAAATCATTCACCATTAAAAAAAAACACTTTCCATCGTTCCGATTAGGAACATGGAAACGTGTTTTTTTTGCATTCATCGTTAAAACATTCACCATTAAAAAAAACGCCCACCCACGCACCGTAGAGACCTTGCATGCGGGCGTCTCTACATGCGTTGTCTGTACATTGTGCCGAAATATCAATTATTCCGCACCTTTGGTGCTTTAAATCTTTGTTTGCCACTTTTCCCAGCCCTTGCAGGCTGGGCTATTGTATAAGCGCACCTTTGGTGCTGTTTTTATTCATTAACCGTTAATCGTTAAAACATTAACCATTAAAAAAAAACGCCCATCCACGCACCGTAGAGACGTTGCATGCGGGCGTCTCTACACCATACAACGTCGGTTTTTTCTCAAAAAAATCGACCCGCTTCGCGGGAAAGTATAAAAGTGTAAAAAAAATAAAAGAAAAAAAAGGGCTTCGCCCTCTTTTTTTCAAAAAGGGTAAAAGGGTAAAAAGCCAAAAAGGGTAAATGTGCTGAATAGGAAACTAAAAACGAACAACTCGAAAGCCGCCGTAGTAGTCCCTGAGATCGGGATAGCTCCCGAGGCGGTTAGCAACACGGCAGTTGACAATGTAGTAGACCCAAGAACCGCCGCGAAGAACAGTATAATCGCTTTTTTTAGCGTTTACAGGGTCTTTTTGCTGGCTCTTTTTGTAATAATTTTCATCGTACCAATCCAAGCACCATTCGTACACATTGCCACTCATGTCGTAAATGCCAAGTTGATTAGGTTTGCGTGTGCCTACTTCGTGGGTTTTGCTTTCTGAATTTTCACTGTACCACGCATAATCGCCCAATTCGCTTTCATTGTTCGTTCCTGCGTATTTTGTGCGACCCGCCGCATTTTGTAGAGACGTTGCATGCAACGTCTCTACATATTGCGAATTTCCGCCACCTGCTGCGTATTCCCATTGGGCTTCGCTTGGTAAACTGTATTTTTTATTTGTTTTTTTGCTTAGCCAATTGCAATATTCATTCGCTCCGTACCAAGTTACATAAACTACCGGGTGTTTTTCGTAACCCGATTGAGCTTGCCAAGTATTTCCATTTTTCTTTACGCCCCATTTGTATTCTTCTATCATTAATTGCCCCGAAAAATCACCGCTTTTTATTTTATCTGAGCCGTAATCGTTGAGAAATGCAGCAAACTCAGCATTGGTTACTTCGTGTTTTCCAATGTAAAAATCGGAAACGGTTACATCGTGCGTGGGTTTTGCATAATCAAAATCATCAGTTCCCATTCTAAAAGTACCGCCTTTTACAAAAATCATATCAAAGGCAAGGTTTGCTATTTTTTCGGTGTAGTTTTGATTTTGGGTTTTTACAGCTATCGGCTCAATGGGCTTTGGTGGATTTTTTAAAAGGTTGAGTTCTTTTAAAAGGGTTTCTTTTTCTGTATTGAGTTTTTTTATTGTTTTTTCTAAATTGATTTTATCGTTGAATGTATTTTTTTCTATTTCCAAAAGGCTGCCAATGAGTTTCTCATCGAGCATTCCAAATTGTTTGGTTATTTTTTTGTAAAATAAAATCCATTGTTCGTGGTTCCATTTGGCTTCTTTTTCCAAAACAAAAAATTGTATTTCTTCTATAATGCCTAAACTAAAATTTGTTTTTCCGTTCAAATCAGCTTCTAACTGCCCTATTTGTGCTTTTGCTTGTGCCAATTTTTGTTTTTCGGCATTCAAAGCCGTTTCCAATTCTTTTTTTAACGAATGAAGTTTTGATATTTCGCTTTTGTAATCGGCATTTTGCTTTTTCAAATCGACTAATTGAGCATCAATTTGTTTTAGTTTTGTCGTTAAATTGTTTATTTCGCTTTTCGATTGGTTTAAATTTTGTTTTTCGGCGGTTAATAGATTTTCTATTTCCGTTTTTTCTTTTTTGAGTTGCTCAGTTTCAATTCCAAGATGTTTCGATTTTTCTACTTTTTTTAAAGATTCGCTTAGTTCAATCGAAAATTTTGACAGTTCGCTGTTTTTTATAACTAATTCATTTTTAATTTGTTTTAGATTTTCTTCTTTCTGTTGCAACACCTTAGAATAGAACAGTTCAAAACGTTCTTTGTAGCGTGGCAAATACACACAATCGTCTATTTTATTTTGAATTTGTTGCACAAGATAAGCCGAATGTTCAATTTCTTTTGTCTTAATAAGCTGTGCTTCCAATATATACTTTGCCGTTTCGTAATCTTCTTTTTCTATAAAAGTATCCGCTTTTATAATTGCAGCTTCTATTTTGCCTCTTTCTTGTGCAAATTTATCAAACCTCACATTTTTAGCCCAAAGCAGGTCATCGGCTTGGTCAAAATTAGAGGCTTTGGGTTCGGGCAAATTCTTTTTTGCCAAGTTCGTTTTCACGCTCAGGTAAATGTCTTTGGCACTCAAAAAGTTGTTTTGGTTTTCTAAACCATTTACCAACACCTCTATCAGTTCGCCAGTAAAATAAGTTGGTGCGTTGGTGTTTTCTTTGGGAAAACGCGCCTTATTGTCTTTCGACACCGAAGTCATCACGTAAGTACCCTGAAAGTTGTTGATTTCCACACTTATATGGCTATCATGGTCGCCGAGCATTCCCTCTGCCAAAAGCTCGCCACTGTAACAAGCATCTAAAATAACCCATTTGCGCTCCGAGTTGCAATTTTTTATAAACGTAGCAAAATCACTAATTGGAATTGAATGAGTTGTAATTCGTTGGCTATTAGAATATTTAGTAGTCAAATACACATTCATTTTTTCGCCAAAAAAATGAGGAAATCCGTGTCCGGAATAATATACAATTAGGTTTGTTTTTGCACTTTTTGTTTTTTCTTGCAAATCGTACAAATGTTCTTCTATTTCCTGCTTGGTTTCGTTCAGCGAAACGACAATGTTTTTTTCAGGTATGCCCATAATGTCGGGGTCAGTCAATAAATTTTTCAATCTATTGAGGTTTACCGCAATATTCGGGATAGGCTCTAAATTCTTTTTCTCATCGTGCGGAAATTCCGTTGCGCCTATCAATAAAACAATGGTCTGTTGGTGGTCGATGTTTTTCATCAATTTTGTTTTTTGTAATTTTGTAATCGTATATTGCAAACTGATACGATGACTTGAAGTCATCTTATCAGTAAAATAGATTATCGCTGATAAAATACAATTTTAGAAGCAGCAATTTTTTGTTTTAAATAACTATTCTCCAACGTTTTGTCTTCGAGTAAGTCAATCGGATAGTTCAACAAATCTTGCAGGCTGAATTTGAGATTAAAATAATTTTCGGCATATTGAATGGGGTCGCTATCGAGCAATTCCACTACCATGTCAATATCACTTTGCTCATTAAACTTCTCTGTAAGCACCGAACCAAAAACCGAAAGCGTTTTTACGTTGTTTTGCTCACAAAAATTAAAAATCTGAGTTTTGTAATTATCTAAAATCATATTTTTAAATTGAATAACAATATGTATGACATTTTCTAAAAATTTACAGCTTGGAATTTAGCTAATT
>DYNA01000070.1 GCA_020721325.1 Paludibacter propionicigenes | reverse complement strand
TTTTCTTTCATTTTATTATACTTTTTTATTATAGGCTATTTCAGGGTTAGACAAAACAGTAAAGCGGTACATTTTTTCAAAAACAATATGTATTTCAATTTTTTAAATAAAACACTGTTTTTTTATACAATTTTTATGATATTTTTACGAATTTAATAGATTTTTAGTTTGTAATGGAATTTTTTTTTTATTTTTGTATGTTTTTTTAATACATTATAAAAGAAAACATAATTTGAATAAAACATTATTTGACAATACTTTAATTCACTAAACAGAAAACGCAATTTTTTTTTTATATCGAAATGGCAAAAAAACAAATAATTAAAGATAAGATATTAAAAATATTAACTGAAAAATCATTTGATATTATTAGTATTTTGGACTCCGAAGGCAATATTGTATTTGAGAGCAATGCTGTAAAAAATATTTTGGGATATGATTTTGAGGAACGAATAGGTGAAAATGTTTTTAGGTATGTACACCCCGATGATATGGACAAAGTAATCACGGAATTTAAAAAACGCGACAAAACCATAAAAAAAATTGAATTTAGATTTTTACATAAAGACGGAACTTGGCATTGGTTCGAATCAATAGGACAAGATTATATTAACGACCCTGAAATAAATGGTGTTATAATTAATTCAAGAGATATTACCGACCGAAAATCTTCAGAGATAGCCTTATTGGAAACAGAATTGAAACTCAGAAAAATAATTGAACACATTCCAGATACGCTATTCCATATTGATATAACCGGAAAAATTTTGAATTATTATCAAGGAAAAAAGCAAATATTGGAAGAAGTGCCCGATTTTTCAAAATTTTCTGTAAATGATATAACACAAAAAGAGATGGTTTTAAAAATGCAAAATGCCATTAGAAAAACCATTGAAATAGGTTATCATGAAGAATATTTTGAACGCAAATTAGACCGAAATTATATTTTTTTATCAAAATTTATAAAACTAAACGAAAAGCAAGTTTTAATGCTGAGAAGCGACTTGACAAAAATTATAGAAAATGAAAGAGAACTTGAAAAACTGAATGCCGATAAAGACCGTTTTATAACAATTCTTGCTCACGATTTAAAAAATCCCCTCAGTGCTATACTTTTCTTTTTAGAATTACTATCAAAAAATATTCGTAAATACGATACCGATAAAATTGAAAAACAATTAAATATATTAAATAATTCGGCTAAAAATACTTTTTTATTACTTGAAAATATATTAATGTGGGTAAAAGCGCATACCGGTAAATTCCCCTTTAAGCCCGAAAAATTGAATTTTGAAAAAATTTGCAACCAAATTATTGAAAATTTATTACTTACTGCAACTACCAAAAATATTACAATTCATTATTCTTTTAACGAAGACCGATTTGTTTTTGCTGATAAAAATATGTTAGAAACAATATTAAGAAATCTAATTTCTAATGCAATAAAATTTACCAATAAAGGGGGCAGAATAGATATTTCTACAAATCAAAATCAAAAAACTTTAGTTATTTGCGTTTTAGACAATGGAATAGGAATTAAACCCGAAAATAGTGCAAAAATGTTTGATATATTGCACCCTCAAACTACAGAAGGAACTGAAAATGAAACTGGAACAGGTTTTGGTTTATTAATTTGCAAAGAATTTGTAGAAAAACAAGGTGGAAAAATTTGGGTAGAAAGCGAAGAGGGAAAAGGCAGTAATTTCAAATTTACCATACCCTTGTACACCGATTGAGCCATTTTTTTTTCAATCTTAATCAATCTTTTTTTATCATATCCCAAAAAATGAATAAGTTTGAATGTTTTTAAATTCTAAAAAAAAAGTTTTGATTCAGCCAAAGGTTAATCATTTTTATTCTAATTTTGCAAAGTCAAAAAAAAAAGAATTTTTAAAAGCAAAAAAAACGGAATTTTAATAACTATAAAAAACAATACTTCAATGAAAATAGCAGTTCCAATAGAAGAAAACGAAATGATAGCACAACATTTCGGACATTGCGAAAAATACATGATTTATTCGATAACACAAGAACGAACCATCGACGACAAAGAAGCTTTGCTTACCGGCGGTGACCATGTTTGCCATTCAAACATTGGTAATTTATTAGCCGATTTGGGTGTTGAAATTATGTTAGCCGGTGGAATAGGAGGCGGCGCGGTAAACAAGTTAGCTGCTTCAAACATAGAAACCATAAGAGGTTGCGAAGGTAATGCCACCCAAGTTGTAGAGCTTTACCTTGCCGGAAAATTAATTGACAGCGGCAGCAGTTGCCAAACTCACGAGCAACACCACGCCTCAGACGAGCATCATCACGAGCATCATCACGACCACAATCATTCATGTCATCACAATTAAAAAAAAGTTTAAAAAAGTTTAAAAAAAATAGTCTGAAAAGATTTATGCAAATATCGAGAACAACAACCATAGAAGAAATAGTAGATACCAGTGTTTCATTGGTAGAGTATCTTTCCAAAAATGGTATCCGTTGCATACGTTGCGGCGAACCCATTTGGGGAACGCTTGAAGAAGCGGCTACAGAAAAAGGATTTTCAGCAGAGCAAATCGACTTGTTTATAGCAGAAATGAACAAGCTTATCGAATAAAATATACCCTTAAATCCGTAAGTCATCGTATCAATTTGTTCATAATTGGTTTGTTAATAAGCATTTGGTTCGCATTTTGCAAACAATTGATACGATGATTTTTTCTTTGAGCAAGTCTAAAATATTTTTTGTTCAAAGTTTAAAAAAACATAAATAAAATAAAAAAAGATATTCATTAATTTGTTGAAAACAAACAAATTAGTAGTTTCGTTTTGCGCTATAATTAAAAATAATCCTCTAAATATTTTGAACTTACTATTTGAAATGTTTTACTTTGTAAAATTTTTGAAAGCGTTTATGGTTCGTAATCAAAATTCTAATAGTATATAGTAGCAAAAAAATAAAATATTTTTTTAATTGAATTAAATTTTAATTTTGCAGCTTTGCAATGGACAACAGAAATGTAGAATTACTTGGTTTTCATGGCACGGAATATAGAAACTTAAATAAAATAATTTCCAATGAGTTTATACCTTATAAGAGATTAGACCATTGGTTGGGACAAGGAATTTATTTTTATGAAAATTTCGATTTAGCCAAATGGTGGGTTTCCAAAAAAAACGATTATGCTGTAATAAAAGTAAAAATAATAGTTGAAGAAAATTTATTTTTAGATTTAGATACAATAAGCGGAATGGATTTTTTTTTGAAACAAACAAAAGAAATATTTGATAATTTAAGTTTTAGCATTGCTTTAAAGCAAGAAAATAAATATAAAAATCTATGTTTTGCATTGGATTTGTTAAAAGAAAAAATGAATATAAAAGTGGTATCCTTTACATTCATTAAAGAAAGACCAACTTATGCAGCGCAAGATTTTAAAGACTTTAAAGAAAATTATTTTTCTTTACCTTATGGATTTGCATACAAAGAAAAACAAATTTGCACAACAGATAATTCTGTCATTTTTGAAAAAGAATGTGTTTATACAAATTACAAACCAAAATGGAATTAAAAAAATGAAAGATTTGAATACAAAAGCCAAAGAACTTGCCACTTACTATGGCATCGATTGGATTGAAAAACCCAATGCTTCAACATTAATCAATTCGCAAAGCCAAAGTAGCGATATTCATTTTTCGAATGAAATTTTGAATTATTTTGGATTGTCAAACCCAAAATCATATTCCATTAATTTTTCAAATTTGCATACTTTATTTAATGCAACAACCAACGTAATGGTAAGAGAAAATGTGAACTTTGAAAATGCAAATAATTCAACAACTGAGGATACATTTCCATTAGCAGCATAAATTTATGGAAACATCAAATCAAATCAATCTGACTTTTCATGGAATAGACTTCATTAATGTCAAATTTAATTCTATTCAACCTTTTCGTTTTGAGGAGAAAATTAATTTTAAAATTGATGCAAAATTAAATATTGACAATGATTCTGAAAATAATTTTCAAATAATAATGGGCTTAGAAATGCAAGCTAATTCCTATTTTGAATTGAATATAGTTGCGGTTGGTTATTTTGAAATAAAATCAGATGCTTCAAAAGAATTAAGAGCTAATTTTATTAATGTAAATGCACCCGCTATAATGTTTCCTTATGTAAGGTCGTTTGTATCAACTCTAACTTCTAATTTTGGAAATTGTATATCTACATTGATTATTCCTCCTCAGTTTTTTAAAGGTGAAGTAAAGAATGTTACAAAAAAAAATGAACTTTAAATCCCAATATGAATGACATTTTTTATGTAAAATATTGAAAATCAATTGCCCTGACCTTTAGGTCGGGATAAATAAAAAGCAATGAATTGCAGGGCTTTAGCCCTTTACATTTTAAAAAGTGTCGCACATATTGTTTTATAAATTATAGTTTAAAAAAAAAAGATTTTTTTAATAAAAAAAAATAAATCATAATAAAAAACAAACCAATTAAAAGGTTTAAAATTAAGCAGTTTGTACCAGATATGGGAGAAAATTTAGTAATAGTAGAATCGCCGGCAAAAGCCAAAACCATTGAAAAATTTTTAGGAGCCAAATACACGGTAAAGTCCAGTTTCGGGCATATTCGCGACTTGTCTAAAAAAAATTACGGCATCGATATAGCCAATGGTTTTGAACCGATGTATGAAATTTCGGAAGACAAACGCAAGGTTGTTTCGGAATTGAAAAAATTAGCCAAAGAAGCCAAAGTAGTGTGGCTCGCCTCCGATGAAGACCGCGAGGGAGAAGCCATAGCTTGGCATTTAGCCGAAGCCTTAAAATTGGACAAAAAAACAACCAAACGCATTGTTTTTCACGAAATAACCAAAAATGCAATTTTGCATTCGATAGAAAATCCGCGCGAAATCAATCAAAACCTTGTCAATGCTCAGCAAGCTCGCCGAGTTTTAGACCGTTTGGTAGGTTTTGAACTCTCTCCGGTACTCTGGAAAAAAGTAAAACCTTCGCTTTCGGCTGGAAGAGTCCAATCCGTTGCCGTTCGACTTTTGGTAGAGCGCGAGCGCGAAATTATGGCTTTTCAGACCACTTCGGCTTTTAAAGTTACCGCCCAGTTTGAATTTAAAGATAAAAACGGTAAAACAACAACCTTTAAAGCCGAATTGCCTACTCGTTTCGACACCGCAAAACAAGCTACCGATTTTCTTGAGATTTGCAAAAATTCTCAATACAAAATTTCGAGTGTAGTAACCAAGCCGGCAAGCAAATCGCCCGCAGCACCTTTCACTACCTCTACTTTGCAACAAGAAGCCTCGCGAAAGCTCAGTTTTTCGGTAGCTCAAACCATGACCATAGCACAAAAATTATACGAATCGGGATACATTACTTATATGCGTACCGACTCTCTGAATTTATCAAAAGAAGCTTTGGCTGCTGCCAAAGAACAAATCATAGCCGAGTTTGGAAAAGATTACCATCAATTGCGAACCTACAAAACCAAAACCAAAGGCGCGCAAGAAGCACACGAAGCCATCAGACCTACTTACATGCAAAATCGCAGCATAGCAGGCACGGCTCAAGAGCAGCGTTTGTACGAACTGATTTGGAAACGAACCATTGCCTCACAAATGAGCGATGCTCAATTAGAAAAAACAAACGTGGATATTGATATTTCACTTTCAAAAGAAAAATTTGTTGCCAAAGGCGAAATTTTAACATTTGAAGGCTTTTTAAAAGTATATATCGAATCCACAGACGATGAAAATACAGAACAAACAAAAGTTTTTTTGCCTACGCTAAAAGTTGGACAAGTTGTTTTATACAATGAAATAGAAGCCATTGAGCGTTTCACGGCACACCCGCCGCGCTACACCGAAGCCAGTTTGGTTAAAAAACTCGAAGAGCTTGGCATCGGTCGCCCATCTACTTATGCACCAACCATTTCAACGGTTCAGAAAAGAGGTTATGTGGTAAAAGAAGACCGACAAGGAACAGAGCGAAAATATGCTTACATTCTTCTAAAACAAAGCATTATAAAACAATCGAGCAAAAGCGAACTAACCGGACAAGAAAAATCAAAACTTTTCCCTACCGATATAGGAATGGTGGTAACGGATTTTTTACTCGAAAATTTTGAAAAAATAATGGATTACCATTTCACTGCCGATGTGGAAAAAGAATTTGACCGCATAGCAGACGGCAAAATGAAATGGAACAAAATGATTTCCGATTTTTACGGCGGTTTTCACCAATTGGTAGAACATACCTTAGAACATACCGAGCGCAATTCGGGCGAGCGTGAACTGGGCATTGACCCCGAAACCGGAAAAATGGTAACCTCACGCATTGGTCGCTTTGGTGCCATTGTGCAATTGGGAACCACCGAAGACGAAGAAAAACCTCGTTTTGCCAGCCTTCGCAAAGACCAACACATTGAAACCATAACCCTCGATGAGGCATTGGTGCTTTTGAAAATGCCCGCCGAAGGACGTTTTCTGGGCATTCACCCCACCGAAAACAAAAAGATTTTTGCCCGCATGGGACGTTTCGGTGCCATGGTACAATTGGGCGAAGTCGATGCCAATCCAAGCTATGCCAGCCTCAAAGCCGGACAAAGCGTTGATACCATTACCCTTGAGCAAGCCCTTGAGTTACTTAAACTTCCACGCACAGTGGGCGAGTTTGAAGGCAAACCCATTGTAGCCGCTTCGGGACGTTTTGGACCCTATTTGAGCCACAATTCTAAATTCACTTCGCTCAAAAAAACAGACGACCCGCTTACCGTTACCCTCAAAAGAGCCATTGAATTGATAGAAGAAAAACGAAAATCGGACAGCGACAAACAATTAAAAACATTTGAAAACAGCGATTTGAAAGTGTTAAAAGACCGTTGGGGAAAACCTTGTATTTTCTATAAAAAGAAATACACTCGCCTTACGGCAAAAGAAAATTACGAAACCATGTCGCTCGAAGATTGTTTTAAATTCATTGGTTTAGACCCCGAAACGGAATTGAAAAAAAGTTCAACCAAAAAAACCGCCGAAAAGAAAACAAGTTCTCTCAAAACGGCAGTTTCAAAAACCAATTCAACGAAAACGGCTACTTCTAAAACTACTTCTAAAGTTATTTCTAAAACAACAGCGAAAACCCCTACAAAATCTTCTGCGAAAGCTACTCCAAAAGTTTCTGCAAAGAAAAAGTGAAAAAATAGATAAAAAATGATTTAAAAAGCCAACTGTATGAAATAAAAAAAGCAACAGTTGGCTTTTTTCAAAAAAAAAAAAACGATGGAATTTGATTTGTATTTTAAACCCGTTTCAGCAAAAATAGAAAGTCTAAAAAAGCTAACCGACTCAAAAGACCGTTTGATAGAAATAACTCTTCATACAGAAAAAGAAAAAATTAAAAAAATTGAAGATTTTGACATCGCTCTCATTGGCGTTTGCGAAGAACGCGCCTCCGAAAACCAAGGCACAAAAGATGCACCCAACGAAATAAGAGAAAAATTGTATAAACTTTTCAAACCCTCACACAATCTAAAAATTTGTGATTTAGGAAATTTAACAATCGGTCAAACTCTCAAAGACACCAATATTGCTTTGCGCGATGCTATAATTGAACTGAGGTCAAAAAATGTTGTACCAATTCTTTTAGGTGGTAGCCAAGAATTGAGCGTAGCCATTTACGAAGCCTATCGAAAAATTGAAACTCATTTGAATTTGGTATTTATCGATTCGCGCATCGATTTCATTTCGGCAAAAAGCGAAATTATTTCCGATAACTACATTCAACGAATAATTCAAAGCCAGAACAATCGAATATTTAATATTTCGGTTTTGGGCTATCAAAACTATTTAAACAACCCAAAAACCATAGAACGTATGCGCAAAAACCTGCTCGATGCCATACGCTTGGGCGAATTGAAACAAAATATTTTAAACATAGAACCCATATTGCGCGATGCAAACTTTGTATCCTTTGATATTTCGGCAATCAAGCAAAGCGACGCACCAGCTCATTACAATCCATCGCCCAACGGCTTTGACGCAATAGAAGCTTGTCAAATAGCCAAATATGCAGGCATCAGCGACAATGTAAGCTGTTTTGGGCTTTTTGAAGTAAACCCTATCTACGATAGAAACGGACAAACAGCCCACTTAGCAGCCCAGATAATTTGGCATTTCATTGAAGGCTTCTACGAACGCCTAAAAGATATACCCATTGCCGAAGATACAAATTATAAAAAATTTCATATCATTATAGAAAACGTAAATCAGAACTTTATTTTCTATAAAAGCCTGAAAACCAATCGTTGGTGGATAGAAATTCCGTTGCAAGCAAATACAAAAAAATTAGTAGCTTGCTCCTACGAAGACTATCAAATGGCAAGTAATCAAGACATTCCAGACATTTGGTGGAAAACCTTACAAAAACTCAATCGATAATTTTCCAAAAAACTCCTTTTTCACGAAAAAAAATGAAAATGATAAAAAATAAATTTCTTTTTTTTGCTATTTTTTTATTTTTTTCAAAAAAATAAAAAAAATAAAAAATAAATCACTATAATTGCAACTAAAATCTATTTTTAAAAGTTTGTATTTTATAAATAGAAAAAAGAATAAAACTTTAAAAAAAAAGCTAAAATCAAATCCATGAAAAAAGTTATCTTCTTACTCTTACTTTTTGCTTTCATTTCAAATTCTTTTGCACAGCAATTTCCACAATTTAGCCATAATATGTTCAATATGATGACCATAAATCCGGGATTTGCAGGCAGTAGTGGCGAGATGCGTGCCACATTAATAGGCAGGCAGCAATGGGTAGGCTTAGAAGGCGCGCCCAATACCAATCTTTTCAGCATCGATGCCGCTACCAATTTATTTGGCATACGAAGCGGAGTCGGATTAAATGTTATTCAAGATAAAATAGGTTTCGACAACGATTTTTTCTTAAATTTAGCCTACAGCTACCGTACCGATTTGGGAGCCGGCACGCTTGGAGTAGGAGTAGGGCTTGGCTTAGCAAGTATTTCACTCAAACCCAATTGGTTCATACCCGAAGGCGATAATTTTACACCCGCCGAAAGCGACTTAGCCATACCCGATGAAAGCTCCAAAATGGGTTTCGATTTGAACGCCGGAATATATTATTACACAGCCAAATACTATTTGGGAGCATCAACAACACACATAACACAAACCCAGTTTGATTTGCTCAAAGGCACGCCAAGTCTTGCCCGCCATTATTTTTTTACCGGCGGCGTCACTTTTCCATTGCCTTTTCCACAATACGAAATCACTCCATCAGCATTCGTAAAATTTGATGGAACAGCCGCGCAATACAGTGTAAATGCGTTAGTTACCTACAATAAAAAGATTTGGGGCGGCATCACTTACCGCTTGGGCGATGCCGTAGTAGCCATGGCGGGAATAAAATTACTCAACGGATTAAAAATAGGCTACGCTTACGATTTATCAATAAATAAACTCTCATCGTACAATAACGGTAGCCATGAGATAATGGTAAATTACCAATTTAACATTAATTTTGACAAAACTCCACAACTTACAAAAAGTGTTCGCTTTTTATAACTCACATTAAACCATAGTTTTAAGCTACTCATTTATTTTATTTTTATCTTTTTTTCAAAAAAAAAGAAAAAATATGGCACGATTTTAGTATTGTATTTATCAACCCTTGTTTAATAAATGCAACTAAACAAAATTTAATATAAGTCATGAAAAAATTACTAACCATATCACTTGTTTTTTCACTCTTTTTGAGTAGCTGTGGTGGTGGAAATAACGGAGAGCTTGTAGGAGTACTCGACCGCGTAGAGTGGTTTGAACCAGACCCTTACGGAATGCAGTTTATTCCAATGGGAAGTTTCAATATGGGACCCAGCGGACAAGACGTTCCATTTGCTCTCACCGGACAAACCAAAACCGTTTCGATTGACCCATTTTGGATGGACGAAACCGAAATAACCAACAACGAATATCGCCAATTTGTATTTTGGGTAAGAGATTCAATTGCTCGCCGTATTTTGGGCGAAATCAACGAAGAATTCTTTATTTCGGAAGATAAAAAAGGCAATCCGATTGACCCTCCTTTTTTAAATTGGGAAGAAGAAATTGATTGGAAAGACGAAGAATACGTAGAGCCGCTTGATGAGCTTTATCTGCCTGAGCATGAACGCTTTTTCAGAAGAAAAGAGATAGATACTCGCAAATTGCTTTACGAATATTTTTGGATAGACTTAAAACAAGCTGCTAAAACAGCCAATCGCTATAATTTTGACGAACAAAAATACGGTCAATTTGATAAAAACGGTTCTTTTTATACCGGCGAAATCATTGACAGCAAAGGAAATAAAGTTCCTATCAAAGACCGCTCTTCGTTCATTATGAGTGGAAAAACAAACGTATATCCCGATACTTTGGTATGGATGAGCGACTTTTCTTACGCATACAACGACCCAATGACCATTTCTTACTTTTGGCACGCTGCCTACGACGATTATCCCGTAGTAGGAGTTAATTGGGTGCAAGCCAATGCTTTCGCTATCTGGCGTACACAATTAAAAAATGACTGGTTGCAAAAAGAAGGTGAATATTTTGTACAAGAGTATCGTTTGCCAACGGAAGCCGAATGGGAATACGCCGCACGCGGAGGTTTAGCACTTGGAACATACCCTTGGGGAGGTCCTTATACCCGCAACCATACCGGCTGTTTTATAGCCAACTTCAAACCTTTACGTGGTAATTATCAAGACGATGGAGGTATCAGAACGTTAGCTACCGGCTCATTTGCCCCCAACGATTACGGCTTGTTTGATATGGCAGGCAACGTAGCCGAATGGACATCAAATGCCTTTGACGAGTCGGCATATAGCTTTACACACGACTTAAACCCCGATTATAGATACAACGCGCTTAAAGACGACCCACCCGTATTAAAAAGAAAAGTAGTACGTGGCGGTTCTTGGAAAGATATAGCGTACTATCTTCAGGTAGGAGTAAGAACGTATGAATATCAAGATACATCAAAATCTTATATCGGTTTTAGATGTGTACGTTCTTACATGGGTAGAGCAACCGATCAATGGTCGCAATAGAACCAAAAATAAGCAAAAAAGCATCAGAAATGTATTTTTTTGATGCTTTTTTGTGGAAAATAAAATTTTGAGTATAAATAGAAAATACTGAATTATTTTTTTTTTATAAAAAAAACCTTAATATATTTTTTTATTTATATAAAAAATACCTATTTTAGCGAAACAAAAAATTTAATTATAACCCTTTAAGAATTTTAAACTATGACATTAGCAGAATTGACGCAAACTAAAGGCTGGAAGAATTTCATGGCTAAACTTTACGGAATTGGAGCATCGGTAGTTATTATTGGTGCACTCTTCAAAATTATGCACTGGCCCGGTGCAGGTCCTATGCTTATAGCAGGTTTGGGTACAGAAGCTCTTATTTTCTTCTTCTCGGCATTTGAGCCTATACATGAAGAAGACGATTGGAGTTTGGTATTTCCACAATTGGCGGGTTTAGAAGGCGAAGCCCCAGCTTTTGGAGGTGGTGGCAACTCAGGTCCAAATGTAAGTCTTTTTGATGAAAAATTGACGGCTAAATTGCAAAACTCGCCTCAATTATTCGAAAAATTGACTGACGGACTTCAGAATTTGTCAAATACCGCGTCAAATTTATCAGATATTTCAAATGCTGCTTTAGCAACAAATGAATTTACCCAAAGTATGAACAAAGCTGCAACAACAGTAAATCAAGCTTCTGATTCATACAAAGGTGCCGTAGAAAAAGTAAATACATCTGCCGGTAATTTGGCTGATTCTTACAATAAATCGGCAGAAACAATCAGTTATTCAGTTGATAATGTATCTGATGCATTCTCACAAGTGTCGAACAATGTAAAAGTAGCTGGAGACGAAATGGTTACTTCTTACAAAAAATTGACCGACTCGATGACTATTGATGTAGATTTTGGTGAAGTAGTAAAAGGTAATGAAAACTACAATGAAAAAATAAGCGTTTTAAATAAAAACTTAACCGCTCTCAATGCAGTATTTGAATTGCAATTAGAAGGAGGTTTGGACAATATGATGGACGACTTAAAAGGTGCCGTAGTACAATCAGAAAAATACAAAGCCCAAGTTACCGATTTAGCTAAAAAAGTAGAAGCCTTAAATACCGTTTACGGCAATATGCTTTCAGCTATGACAGGCAAAGCTTAATACATTTATACCAAACTAAATAATAATTAATTATTAATTTCTTAAAAAAAATAAATTAATATGGGTCACGGAAAAGAAACGCCGAGGCAGAAAATGATTGGTATGATGTATTTGGTACTAACAGCATTGTTAGCACTTAACGTATCTGCTGAGATATTAAATGCCTTTGTTTTGGTGGATCAAAGTTTACGCAATACATCACAAAATTTTAGTAAGAAAAATGATGTAATTTACGGAAATTTTGAAGCAGCTATGCAAGAAGAAAAAACGGCTGCCAAAGCAAAAAAATGGAAAGAAATAGCTGATAAAGTGAAAATAAGTTCAAATGAGCTTTCCAAATTTATGGACGATTTGAAAGATAAAATCACTTCAACAGCTGAAGGTCCTGAGAGTGAATACGTAAAAGATCCCAAAAGAAATCCGGCTTTGGTTAAAAGTAAAGACGAGAACAACGTACCGGGTCAGATTATGATACTTGAAGGCAAGGGTAAGGAGCTTAAAAAGAAAGTTGAAACTTACCGAGAAGAGCTTATTAAGATTATAATGGACAATACAACTGAAAAAAATCGTAAAAATTTTCAAGGTACGATGGATGGTTTTAGAGCGGCTTTAAATACTGACGATATGGTGGGTAATGAAGGTGCTAAAGTACCATGGGAAGTTGGAAATTTTGACCATTTACCTCTTTCGGGTGTATTAACAATGCTTTCTAAATTTCAAACCGATATTAGAAATGCCGAGTCTGAAATTTTAACATTCCTTTGGGGAAATATTGAAGCGGGTGCATGGAAATTTAATAAACTTGAAGCGATTGTTGTTCCAAGTTCTAACTATGTGTTAGTAGGTGGAAAATACGAAGCTAAAGTATTTATTGCTGCATCGGACTCTACTCAAACTCCTGAAATTCTTGTAGGCGGACGTCCTTTGCAAGTGGTTGATGGTAAGGGTGTTTACACCGGAGGAACGGGTTCAATCGGTTTCCAAAAATGGGGTGGTGTTATTAAACTTGAATCTCCTGCTACCGGCGAAATGCTTGAGTTTCCTTTTAACACTGAATATCAAGTGGGTGCAGCCGGTGTAACCGTGTCGCCAACTAAAATGAACGTGTTTTATATTGGTGTACCTAACCCTGTATCTATTGCAGCATCGGGTGTAGCCGAAAACGCATTGAGAGTTTCTATGACTAACGGTACAATTACGAAAGAAGCCGGTGGTTATAGTGTACGTGTAAAAACTCCGGGCGAAGCGGTTATTAATGTAGCTGCCGAAATAGACGGTGCAACCAAATCAATGGGTTCTGCTAAATTTAGAGTAAAACGTGTTCCCGACCCAGTTGCTAAAATTGGTGGTCAAAATGGAGGTGTTATTCAAAAAAATGCTCTTATAGCCATTGGTAAAGTACAAGCTGTTATGGAAAACTTCGATTTCGATTTACGTTTTGAAATAGAAAGTTACACTGTTTCTACAACGGTAGGCGGTTTTGAACAAGAAGAAAAAGGACGTGGTCCGAATTTCAATCCAAAACAAATTGATTTAATTAAAAATGTTAAACCCGGAAGAAAAGTTTATTTTGAAGATATTAAAGCAAAAGGTCCTGACGGAAGTGTTCGTAATTTAGGTTCTATTACTTTTAAAATTCAATAAATTTTGTTTTATTCAAATAAAAAAAAGGCTGCAAATGTGCAGCCTTTTTTTTTAACTTTTTTTTAGCAAAACAAAAAATCTAATTTATCGCCCGAAATATATTCCATAGCGGCTTGGTCGTATTTAAAAATCCGCATAGGTCTTTCTCCTATCAATTCTATTTCTTTATCTATTATTTTTAACATACACCCCTCGCGAAGTCCCACTACATAAACATTTTGATTTTCAACTATAAACTCCTCAATTCGTTGTTCCCTTGTTTCGCCGGCATGTCCATCGGGCTTGGCATCTAAATAATGTGGGTTGATTTGAAAAGGAATGAAGCCGATAGCCTCAAAAGATTGAGGTTGGCAAATGGGCATGTCGTTTGTGGTTTTAATGGTAGGACAAGCTAAATTTGAACCCGCCGACCAACCAATGTAAGGAATATTCTTTTGTGTAACTTGCTGTTTTATCGTTTCCAACAGATTATATTCTTGCATGGTTTTGAGTAGTTTCCACGTATTTCCTCCGCCAACTACAATGGCTTGAGCATTTAAAACAGCCTCTTGCTTGTTTTGTAGTTTATGAATTGAATTTACAGTAATTCCAAACTCGCTCAAACGTCCTTGAACTTTTGTTAAATAATCATCGTAACTGAAGGTTACTGCGGCGTAAGGTATAAAAAGTACTTGTTTTATTTCACCCAAAAAGCGATTGATTTCATTTTTTGGATACTCAAGATATGCTTCACCGACATTGGTTGAGTTGCTAATAAGTAATAATTTCATGTTTTATGGTTTTATAAAATGTTGTGTTTTTGTGATTTTCTAATTCTTATTATATTAAAAAAAAATAGATTTGCTTTATTTGTTTACCCCAAAATTGCTTAAAAGAGATTTTTTTATTTATTGTAACATATTGGTTATATAATAGTTACAATGTAAAAACTTTTAGAGTTTGAGGCTAAATATTTTTTAAAAATTAAGTTTTTGGAAAACATTTTTGAATTTTTTTGTTAATATTTAGGCATTGAACTATCAATTTCCGTTGCCCAAGCATTTATTCCGTGCAAAAGATTGTAAATATTATTGAAATTGTGCATTTGCGATAATATTTGTGCTATAAAATAGCTTCTTTCGCCATAATGACAATACAATACAACCGGAATTGTGCGCGGAATAGCATCTAAATTGTTCATTATTGCATGAAAATTCATTAATTTTCCGCCAATATCGCATATTTCGCGTTCGTATTGCTCACGCACGTCAATCAAAAAAAACTCTTCGCTATTTTGAATCCATGTTTGCAACTCGGAAACTGTTATATTTTTAAAGCCTAAATGATTCACTTTTAACGTTTTTTTGTTCTTTTTATACTGCAAACGGTTTATTATTTAACTTTTCCAAAGTTCTAAAACTTTGGAAAAGTTGTAGTTACGTTATAATAAATATTAAAATTTATTCCGTTTTTAGCATAGTTTAAAATAATTTTACAAAAAGTAAAAAAATTAACTTTTCTTAAAAACGTCTAAACCTGAAGATTTTAAAGAGTGCAGCAGTTCGTTGAATAGCTTTAAAACAGGTAAATTTGAATTTTCTCCACCGGAATCGAAAACGGAATAGTTTTCTATTTTCAAGGCGGCAAAAATCTTTGGTAAAGCGGTAATAAAATCACTTTTAAGCTTATCGTCTGTGTAAATCTGGGCAACTCGCGTACTTAATTCGTCCATATTGAGCTGTTTTTTAGTGATTTCATTTTTCAAATCTTCTAAACCATTTTGAGCCGATAAGGTCTTGGTTTCCAATTCATTTAGAGCCAATTCAAGATTTTTTTTCAAAACTTCCAATTCATGCCTTTTTTCCTCTTGCTCCATGTTAAAAATCATCTCGTTTCTAAATGCAGCTTCTTTCATGCGTTGTTTTTGAATTTCAATTTGCATGTTTTCAGTCAGTTCGCGTTCTTGAATCTTGGTTTTGTTGTCTATTTTTATTAGCTCCAATTTTCGGTGGGTTTCGAGCTGTTCGAGCGAATTTTTTTCGTTAATGGAGTTTTGTTCTTTGGCTATCTCGCGGTCAGTAAGCATTTTAGACCGCTCAGCTTCAAGTTTTAGTTTGCTTCTAAAATCGGATTGCAAATCGGCAAAAAGCTTGTTCGACATAACGGTAACTTTTTCAATTCCCACTTGGTCGAAAATAATTCCCCATTTTTCTTCAATAACTTTAAGCTGATTTTTTAGATTTTCGGCTATGTCGTCCTTTTTTTTCAAGGCATCGTCTATGCTCATGTTGGCTATAACGTGTCGAACGGCTTCTATGCAAATGGTTTTTAACTCCTCGTTGGTTTTGTTCATTGGGTCGGTTTGACCAAAAAAATCGAGCGTTGAAATGGATTTTTCGGGCCGCTCCGGGTCAATGCGCCAAGTTGCATACCCCTCAATTCCAATGCCTTGGTAGTCCACATTGGCATTATCGGTTACAAATTTCAATCGTTGCACATACGCCGGAACGCGAATAAATCGATTGAACCACTTGAATTTTTTACCTCCCAAAACGGGTTTGGCATCTTTTTTACCAACCGACACAAGGTATTCATTGGGCAATGCTCTTTCAAAAAATAATCCTGAATATGCTTTCATGTTTTTTATTTTTTTATTTTCGCTTTAGAAAAATTAAGCATTCAAATATACAAAATATTAATCAGATTTTCAAAATTTTTGAAAATTTATTTAAAACTATTTTTAAATCTTTTTTTTGATTATTTTTTTTCGTTTTTTTTGAAATATAAATATTTGTTTTTCAATAAAATAAATTATTTTTTCGGTTTTTATCAAAAATTATACCTTAATTTGATTATTTTATAAAAAAAAAATTGTATTTTTGAAAAAACTTTGAAATCAAATTTATTTTAATTTTTTTTACAAAAAAGATTTTTTTTTGAATAATACAAAACAATGCTGAATCAAAAATTACAACAAAAGCTATTACAAAAACTTTCGCCCCAGCAAATTCAATTGATAAAATTGCTGGAAGTACCTACTATTCAGCTCGAACAAAGAATAAAAAAAGAAATAGAAGAAAATCCGGCATTGGAAGAGGGTTCTAATTTTGAGGAAGGCGAAGCTCAAGATTCTAACGAAGAACCCGATTTTGAAACCAAAAATGACGAAACGGAAGATTTTTCCATTGACGATTACATCGACGACGATGATATGCCTGATTATAAGCTCAATTCAAACAATCATTCAAAAGATGAAAAAGTGATTGAGATACCGTTTTCGCAGGGAAATTCTTTTCACGAATATTTAATTGCGCAACTCGATTTGCGTTTTATGAACGATTTGGAGAAAAAAATAGCTACTTACATTATTGGAAACATTGACGAAGACGGCTATTTGCGGCGCGATGTGGAGTCGATTTCTGACGATTTGGCTTTTTTGCAAAGCATTTCGGTTAAGGAAAATGAAATTGAGCGCATTTTAAAAATTGTGCAAGATTTTGACCCTGCGGGCGTGGGCGCGAGAGATTTGCAAGAGTGTCTTTTGCTTCAAATTGACCGTAAATTGGAAGTTGATAACTCAAATTTGCGGTTGCAAACGGCACGTAAAATCCTTCATAATTTTTTTCCGGAATTTACTAAAAAGCATTATCTTAAAATCACTTCGCGTTTAAATATTTCAGACGATGAACTGAAAAGTGCTGTAAATGAAGTTATTCGATTAAATCCCAAGCCCGGAAGCTCCATGAGCGATACCGAAAGTAAAACCTTTCAGCAGATTATTCCCGATTTTATTCTCAATTATGACGAAGGCATTTTGCAATTGAGTTTAAATTCAAAAAATGCTCCCGAACTTCGCGTAAATCGAACTTATGCCGATATGCTCGATACGTTTGCTAAAAACAAGAGTTTAGGAAAATCTTCTAAAGTGGAAAAAGATGCGGTGCAATTTGTAAAACAAAAACTTGACTCGGCTAAATGGTTCATTGATGCCATTAAGCAGCGGCAGAACACGCTCATTCACACGATGAATGCCATTGTTCAATACCAACAGGAGTATTTCATAGATGGTGATGAAACCAAACTCAAACCCATGATTTTGAAAGACATAGCCGAAAAAACGGGTTTAGATATTTCGACCGTTTCGCGCGTGGCAAACAGCAAATACATTCAAACGCATTTTGGAATTCATCCGTTAAAATATTTCTTTTCGGAAGGTATGCAAACCGAGTCGGGCGAAGAGGTTTCTACTCGCGAAATTAAAAAAATACTCGAAGAGTGCATTGGAGGCGAAAGCAAGAAAAAACCTTTGACCGACGACAAACTTTCTAAAATTTTAGCCAACAAAGGATACATTATAGCGCGGCGAACGGTAGCAAAATATCGCGAACAGCTTGATATTCCGGTTGCTCGCTTGCGCAAAGAACTTTAATGAGTTGAAAAATAAAAAAATAATTTGATAAAATGAATTTATCCGAAAAAACATTGATAGTACTTGGACATAAAGGCATGTTGGGGCAAATGATTATGGCTTATTTTATGGACAAAGTAAAAAAAATTATTACCCTAAATGTTCGATTCGATTTAGAAAATAAATGGCAATTTATAGATGAAATCCGTAAATATCCCAATGCGCTCATTTTTAATGCTATTGGAAAGATAAAACAAAAAACTGATGACGATTTAGAATTGCTTATGGCAAATAGCATTTTGCCTTTGGAACTGCATAATCATTTGTTAGCCAATCAATTTCTGGTTCACCCCAGCACCGATTGTGTTTTTGATGGCAATACGCACCTTCCGTATCGACAAATCAACGAATCCGATGCCCGCGACACTTATGGCTGGTCGAAACGCTTGGGCGAACTGGCTTTGCAAGACCGCCGCCGAACGCTCATTTTTAGAGTTTCCATTATTGGCGAAGACCCGACTTCCAACAAAGGGCTTTTGGCTTGGTTTCTTTCTCAACCCGCGCAAAGCAAACTCAAAGGTTTTACCAATCATTTATGGAACGGAATTACAACGCTTGAATGGTGCAAACAGGTTGAAAATTACTTAATTAAAAAAAATAAAAACGATAAAAACGGCGAACTGATACAGTTAGGCACGCGCGAGCATTATTCTAAATTTGAAATGCTAAAATTGTTTCAAGAGATTTATAAAACTGATTTTTTGATTGAACCTTTTGAAACGGAAAAACGAATAGACAGACGTTTATTGCCCGAAATAGAAGTTAAAAATCTGACTGAACAATTGGTTGAAATGAAAAACTTTTGTCAAATTCATTTTAACAAATCCTAAAAAAATCATTCCGTAGGAATGAAACAACGATAGAAAACAATGAATAGCAACAATATAGCACACCGAAGGTGTGCAACTGGTCTGTTTATTTTGCGCGAAAAATGAATTTTGCTTTTCCTGCCTGTTTTATGAATTTTAAAAATAAGGGAATAA
>DYNA01000253.1 GCA_020721325.1 Paludibacter propionicigenes | reverse complement strand
TTAATCACTTGTTGTTTTAATATTTATTAACATTTGTATAAAATAAGTATTTCAACAATATAAATTACTGTTTATCAATAGTTTATACTTTAATTTAATTGTTTTTTTTACATAAAAAAATAGCAAAAAAATTTGGAGATTTTAAATTTGCGTTGTATATTTGTATCATAATTTTTAAGTGATATTCAACGCATTAACAAATAGTGCGAGGAGTAGAATGTATAAAATTATAAACTATTTTTATAAAATTTAAGTTTCCTTAAATGTAACTTTAAAACGGTTATCATTGTGAACTTATTTTTATGCTATTGTTTTGTAATTAGAACTTTGCCAAAATTTTAAACTTTGGCAAAGTTTTAATTACTAATCACTTACATAAAAATAAAAGCTCATAAGATAACCGTTTTTAAGTATAAATACCTAATTCCAAAAACCAAATTCGCTTTAGTATCAATCCTAAAATCCGTAAGTCTATTGCTAACAAATGAAGAGTCATCGTATCAATTGTTTATTAACAGATTGATACGATGACTTTTATATTTTAGGCTAAACACTTTATAAAGTCAATTCACCAGCAACTCAACTTCTTCGGTCGAAAAAATTTTTTCGGCATCGAGCAGCATCAAAAAACCTTCGTTTATTTTTATAGCACCAATTACAAAATCGGGATTGTATTTTAAACCCAAATCGGGAATGGGTTTTATCTCGGTGGCTTTTATTTCTATCACATCTTTTACTTTGTCCACCGTAACGCCAAGTTTTACTATCAAATCATTCACTTCAAGTTCCAAAACCACTATTATTTCTTCCATTTCTTTGGGAGCATCGGGCATATTGAATTTTTTGCGCGACTCCACTACCGTTAGCACTTCGCCTCTAAAGTTTATTATTCCTTTTATATAATCGCTTGTTTTGGGAATAGGAGTTATTTCGGGTCCTTGAATGACTTCTAAAACATTTTTAACATTTATTGCAAAAAGTTCTTTATTGAGTATAAAAGACAAAAATGAATTAATTTTTTCCATAATATCAATTAAATTGTTATATTGTTAAATGGTTTTATTGTTATACTTCAACTATATAATTAACGAACCAAAAGTCATTGTATCAATTGTTTATTAACAAATTGATTCGATGACTTGCGGTTTTAAGGTTAATAATTTAATTTCAAATTTAAGTTTTTCTTTTTATAAAATTTTGTAACATCTAAAATAAGAGCCATAGTGCCATCGCCCAAAATGCTTGCGCCCGATAAAAATTGATTGTTTTTATGAAATTCGCCCAAGCTTTTCACCACCGCTTGATATTCGCCATGGATTGAATCCACTACAAATGCCAACGGGCGTTCTCGCACCGAAATAATAACCAATTTTTTCTTTTCCGGTACACCGGGAATTTTAAATTCTTCTCTTAAATCGATGTAGGGTATTAAATTGTTATTGTATTCGATGTGTTTGTTGTTGCTTTTGTTTAAAATAGCGTCGTTTGTTAGTTCGCAACTGACTATAAAACTCAGTGGCAACAAATAAGACTGCTCTCCCACTCTAACATGCAAAGTATCAATAATAGAAAGCGTTAAAGGAAGTTTGAGCGTAAAACTGGTTCCTAAGTTTTTTTCGGAGTCAATTTCAATATCTCCTCTGAGGTCGTTGATTTTTTGTCGCACCACGTCCATACCCACACCGCGCCCCGAAACGGCTGTAAGACTTTGGGCGGTTGAAAATCCGGGTTGAAAGATGAGTTTATAAACTTCCTCTTTGCTGATAACATGTTCGGGCTTAATGAAACCATTATCAACGGCTTTGCGTCTAATGCGCTCCATATCTATTCCGCCACCGTCGTCTTGCACCTGAATAACCACTTGCGAGCCTTCATAAAAAGCGATTAATCGAATCACTCCTTTCGAGGGTTTGCCTTGTTTTATGCGGTCTTCGGGCATTTCTATTCCGTGGTCGATGCTGTTGCGAATAATGTGCATCAGTGGACTTTCCAATTCATTGATTACGTTTTTGTCCAGCTCGGTGTCCATGCCTACGGTAACAAATTCCACTTCTTTGTTGAGTTGCAACGAAAGGTCGCGAACCAACCGTTGAAATTTAACCATCAGAATTTTAATTGGTACAAGCCTCAGATTTAAGGCGTTATCTCTAAATTTCTTTGAAAGTTTAGAAATCTCCTCTACCACTTTCGACAATCGGCTGTTTTTGATTTGTGTGGCTAATAAATCAAGTTGCGACCGAACGGTTACCAATTCACTTACCAGATTAATTAAATCGTCGAGCTTTTCGGAAGATACACGAATGCGATTGGAAATCAATTGTTTATCGGTATAATTTGCGATAGAATTGTTTTGTTCCAATTCGGTTTCCTTAATTTCTACTTGCTCTTGGTCGGTATTAATTAATTTTAGCTGGTTGTAAATGGTTTTAAGGGCATTGATGTTGGTAAAATTATATTTACGCTCAAATTCGCGATGTTTTTGAAGAAATTCGGCATTGGCTTCAACGCTTTCGGGAATGATTTGAAAAATGGCAAACTCCTCTTCGAGCATAAAAATAAAAATATCTTCTACCGTTTCATGTTCTTCTTTAGAAATTAAAAAAATTTCCCATACGGTAAAAACTTTATCTAACTCAATTTCGCTCAGTTCGGGAGTTTTTATCAAGTGCGCAATTGAAATGAAAGCTCCTAATTCTCTAATTTCGGAAAAAACATTCAGCGGATTTACCCCACGATTTATTATTTCATTGTCGGGAGTAAAAACGATGTAATAATAATGGTAATTGTCGTTGAATTTACCAATTTTTTTTACAGAGCTGTTAATATTTTTCTCGTCTTTTAGTTTAAACGAATTTATCAATTCCAATTGCTCGTTGTACAATTTGAGCTGTTTTGAATTTAATTTTTCTCCGGTTAGGATTAAATTTTTCAAAACATCAATAGAAGAAAACGTAAGAGAAAGAATCTCAGTACTTAAAAGCAATTCACCATTGCGAATGTAATCGTAAATGGTTTCCAAATTGTGTGTTAAATTGCCTACTTTTTCAAAACCAAACATAGAAGCCGTGCCTTTGAGCGTGTGCATAACTCTAAAAACACTATTAATTCCTTCTTTATCTTTGGGGTTGTGTTCTAAATTTAATAAATCAGTTTCCAGATTGATAATTAAATCATTGGCATCTTCAATATATTTCTCTTGCAATTCTTCCATAAAAAAGTACTGAGATCGTTTAGCAAATATTTTTAGTATATACTTTAAACGGTTATAATGTGAGCTTTTATTTTTACGTAAGTGCTTTGTAATTAAAACTTTGCTAAAGTTTTGAACTTTGGCAAAGTTACCGTTTGCAGTATAGTTTTTTTTTTGTAAAAACTATAAAAAACAAGAAAAAGTAAAAAAAATTGAAATTACAAAAAGCCTATTTTAGACATTTCTCCACAATTTTAATAAAAGTTTCTTGCTTAAAAGGTTTTTGTATCCAACCGGTAACTTTGACTTCTTTAGCCAAATCCTTTTTTTTCTGGCTGGTTTCCGTAGTGAGCATAAGCATAGGAATAAAAGCATAATTGGGCATTTCGCGCACCCTGCGCACCAATTCTGCTCCGTCCATTTCCGGCATGTTATAGTCTGTTATAACCAAATCTATTTTTCTACCATCAAAAAACTTCAAAGCTTCTACTCCATTTTCGGCTTTCAATATTTCTGCATTTAATTTTTTCAGAGAAAACTCTATTATCCAGCGAGTATTCTCAAAATCATCAACTATTAAGATAGTTTTTTTCATAAGACACAAAATATTTTTTATTTCAGATTAATTTTTATAAATTTGAAATAATTATTTAAAGAAAAAACAGTTTATTTCATAAATAAAGTTTTGTAAATATACAAAATTTTAAAATTATAAAAAAAATAATGCAATTAAAATTAAAAATATTTTTGTTTGGATTTATAAAAAGCTAAAAATCAAAATTATGGGAATCGTCATTTCTGTTATAAACAACAAGGGTGGTACCGGAAAAACCACTACAACTTTAAATTTAGGTGCTGCTTTTGCCGAAAAAAAGAAAAAAATATTATTAATTGACCTCGATAGCCAATGCAATCTTTCCTCTTCTATGGGCATTAACGACACGCCTGAGCATGTAGGAAAATTAATTTTGGGCGAAAAATCCATTCAAGATTTGATTATTGAGCGCGAAAACATTGATTTGATTGCATCGACCGAAAGCCTGCTCGATTATGAGCAACGAATTAATAATGAACCCGGTAGAGAATACATTTTATCGGAAGCTTTGCAAGAGGTAAAACAAAAATACGATTATATATTTATCGATTGTCCGCCAAGCTTGGGAACGCTCTCTATCAATTCGTTGGTGGCTGCCGATTTTTACATCGTGCCTATGCAAGCCGAAAACTTTGCTTTTATTGGGCTGGACAAAATTCTTCAGATTTCGGAAAAAGTTAAAAAGCGAATGAACCCGAAATTGGAACTGGGGGGTATTTTGTTTTTAAAACTTTCGGCTAAAACCAAGTTTAGCCAAGCCATTATTGCTAATTTAGACAACAATTTGCTGTTAAAAGATAAGGTTTTTAAAACTCGAATAAGGCAAGACATAGCACTCATGGAGGCATCGGCTTTTGGAAAAACCATTTTTGAATACGCAAAAAGCGGACGCGGTGCGTATGATTATCGAAAATTAGCTTCCGAAATAATCGTTAAATTTAACCATTAATACAATATGTGCGACACTTTTCAACTTTTTATTTATCCCGACCTAAAGGTCAGGGCAATTGATTTTCAATATTTTACATAAAAAATGTCATTCATATTGTTAATATTCTTTAATTTTATGGCAAATAAAAAAATTTCCGATTTTGAAAGCGCGCTTTTAAATAATACCAAGATAATTAAAAATTCGCAAAAAGAAACTTCTGAAAATAAGCAAGAGGATTTTAATGTTAAATCCATTGATATTTCTCCCGATGTTCTTCAAAAATACAACGAGTTGGCTAAAAAACACAATCTAAATGCCAATGATTTGATTTCTTTAGCTTTAAATCATTTTTTAGATATGGAAAATGTGTTTTTTAATGCCGATTGAAAATGTTTTTTAGTGCCTGCTAAGCACAAAACAGTTATAAACTTTTGAAATTATT
>DYNA01000069.1:15832-19513 GCA_020721325.1 Paludibacter propionicigenes | reverse complement strand
GATAATTTTTTAAGAAATCATACACTCTTTCGGCAATTGTATTTTTCATGGGCTTAAAAAAAGTTATACGTTTGTAATCAATTGAAATTAAAAACTTTGCGTCTTTGCGTGATTTTTTTTATTTAAAATTTTAAAAGAAATTTTATTCCAATCATCAGAACTGTAATCAATTGAAATTAAAAACTTTGCATCTTTGCGATTTTGCGTGATTTTTTTTTCAAAATTTTAAAAAAAATGTAGGAAAAATATTTTTTTTTATGAAAAATAAACAAACCAATCTAAAACAATATTTTTTTTCACAAAAATATAAAAAAAATTATAATTCCTACATTCGTAACAAACAAAAAAACGGCCAAAATTTTTTCAAAATTATTTAGTGTTTGAAGAAAAACGTACAAATATTTCAAAATTAATTATTTATGTTTATTTGGAAGAATTATTCATTGAATCAATCCGACATAAATAGCTGAATATTAAATATTTAGGTTGTTAAAAAAAAGAAAATCAAACGATTCGGAGCAAATAAAAAGTTACTCTTTTTTAAATAAAAATTCTGCACCGTTTTGTTTCAAAATAAAAGTTTGTTGGCTGAGGTCAAATTCAAAGACTGCACCGGCTTGATGAAGTGCAAATACATCTTTATCAATGGCTTCCAGAATCGTTTCTACCTGTCCGGTGGCTTGCGAAATCAATTGATTTTCGCGGCGCGAAAGGGTTATTTTTAAAGGAATTTGTTGCGAAGCGAAAGTTCCGGTGTAAGCATCTAATTGTTCGATAGTTAAAGCAATTGTTTTGAACTGCGGAATTTCAAAAGGTTTATTGAATGTAGCACTTAAAATGGCTACGGCTATGTCGTTGTTATTCAAGCGCGAAGCGTTTGAAGTAATTGAAAAAGCAATTTCCGATTTTGGATAATACGCCAAAATGCTCCAAAAAGCATCAATTCCTCCGGTGTGTCCAAAACCTTTTTCTTTGTAAAAAGGAACATTTACCAAGCCCATTCCGTAGTGGTCTTTGAGGGTTTTCATCGTTTCCAAAGTAGATTTTTTTAAAATTTTTTCACCGAAAAGGGCATTTATAAAAAATACCAAATCCGAAGATGTGGAAACAATACCGCCCGCTCCCAGAGGAATGGACATATCGGTTTGATTGTCTTTTAGCCAATTTTGTTCGAATTTGTACGAAAAACATTCGTTTTCCTTTGGATTGGCGGGCTGTCCGTAGTAAGTATTTTTCAGTTTTAATGGTTTTACAATTTCACTTTTTAAAATTTCACCAAAGTTTTTTTTATAAACTTTTTCTAAAATAATGCTTAATAAATAGTAGTTTGAATTGCTGTACGATACTTTTGTATCGGGTTCAAAATCAGAGCCAGAGTCGGAAATCATCTGTATTAACTCATCTTGGGTTTTCGGTTGAGTGTTCCAAGTCATGTATTCTTTAGAATCTGTAAAATTGGGTATGCCGCTTCGGTGATACAATAAATGGCTGATATTTATATTGTTAGCGTTGGGTAAGCTTGGAAAATAAGTTTCAATGGTGCTTTTTAAATCCAATTTTTTATTTTCTACTGCTTTTAGAATCAAAACCGCCGTAAATGTTTTGCTAATCGAGCCAATGCGGTATTTGCTTTCGTGGTTGGCTTTTATTTGCGCATCGAAATCTACGTAACCGACCGATTTATTGTAAATTAGTTTTCCTTTGTGCATTACGGATACACTTCCCATAAAACGTTGGTATTTAGAGAGAGTGTCGAAATAATTATCGAGTTTATTTTTATCAATATTTTGCGACCAAATATTTTGGGCAATGATTAAACTTACCAAAATAAAGACTATTTTTTTCATTTTTTAAATTTTTAAAATTTTTGTTTAAAATGATTTTTTTTTTTTGAGATGATATAAATTAGAGTCTAAAAATCTAAAACATGTTACAAAAAAATATCTTTTTTTAAACTTAATAATGCCAAAAATTGTTAAATTTTTAAAATTTAGCAAATTGAAAATCAATTAAGTAAATGAAATAGAACGTAAAAAAAAAGAATTTACAAAATATTAACTTAAAACGATAATAATTTGAATTTTATTTTTTGTAATTGCCTTATAATTACAACTTTGTCAAAGTTTTTAAACTTTGGCAAAGTTACCGTTTGTATTAAAATTTGAGTTTTTATTTTTTTGTAATTGCCTTATAATTAAATTGTAGTATTCAACTTAAACAATTTCCAAATTTCCAAATTGCATTACATTTTTTTCTCTAAAAGAACAATATTTTCAACGTGATGCGTGTGCGGAAACATATCAACGGGCTGAGTTTCTTTTACAAGGTAAGCATCGTTGAGCAAAGCAAGGTCGCGGGCTTGCGTAGCAGGATTGCAACTCACATAAACAATGCGTTTGGGTTTTGCGTAAAGTAAACCGGTAATAACGTTTGGGTGCATTCCGGCGCGCGGCGGGTCGAGAATTACAACATCGGGTTTCCCGTTGGCATTGATAAATTCTTTGGTAAAAACATCTTTCAAATCGCCTGCAAAAAAACGGGTATTTTTAATTTGGTTCAACTCTGAATTAATTTTTGCATCTTCAATGGCTTCGGGAACGTACTCTATACCAATAACTTTGTGTGCATTTCGGGCTACAAAATTGGCTATGGTTCCGGTTCCTGTATATAAATCGTAAACAATTTCGTTGCCGGTGAGTTGAGCCATTTGCCGAGTTTTTTTATACAATTCATAAGCTTGCTCCGAGTTAGTTTGGTAAAAAGATTTAGCACCTATTTTGAATTTTAAATCTTCCATTTGTTCAAAAAAATGGTCTTTACCTGAATAAAGAATTACTTCTTGGTCGGTTATGGTATCGTTGGCTTTTGAATTGATAACATACATGAGCGAAGTAATCTGAGGAAACTTTTGTTTTAAAAATTCCAATAATTTAATTCTTTCGGTTTTATTTTCTTTGTAAAAAGTTAAAATAACCATGAGTTCGCCGGTAGAAGATGTGCGAATAATCAAGGTTCGCAAAAAGCCTTCATTTTGACGCAAGTCGAAAAATTCCAAGTTTTCTTTTTCAGCAAATTCTTTGATAGCCAATCGAATAGAATTTGAAGGTTCTTTTTGCAAATAGCAATTTTGGAGGTTTAAAATTTTGTCGAAACGACCCGGAATGTGAAAACCCAGTGCATTTTGGTTTTGTTTTTCAGGCAAGTCTTTTTCTTCTTCCAGTATCCAAGCCTGATTTGAGAAAGTAAATTCGAGTTTATTTCGGTAAAATTTCTCATTGGGCGATGCCAAAATCGGATTTTGGGTTTCAATTTCCAATTTGCCAATTCGCGTCAAATGGTCGTTTACTTGTTTTTGTTTGTAAAAAAGCTGTTCCGAATAAGGCAAATTTTGCCATTTACAGCCTCCACAAACTCCAAAATGCTCACAAAAAGCTTGTGTTCTTTTTTCAGAATATTTATGAAACTTTACAGGAAAACCTTCTCTGTAATTTTTTTTCTTTTTATTTATTTGAACATCAACCACATCGCCCGGAACGGCGTAAGTTACAAAAATAACCATTTCATTGTGCCGAGCGATTGCTTTTCCTTCTGCTCCAACATCTATAATTTCTAAATTTTCTATTATTTGATGGCTTGTTCTGTATTTTCTACGCATTTAAAGTTTGATTTATGATTTTTTTT
>DYNA01000069.1:0-15732 GCA_020721325.1 Paludibacter propionicigenes | reverse complement strand
TGATGGCTTGTTCTGTATTTTCTACGCATTTAAAGTTTGATTTATGATTTTTTTTTAATAGAAATTGTGAAATGATTTTCTCAATTGAGTTTTGTTTTCTTAAATACCGAAAATCTTTTTTTATAAAATTAAACCTTAAATCCGCAAGTTAAAGGCTAATTAACGAAGAGTCATCGTATCAATTATTTGCAAAATGCGAAAAAGAAAATAATCAATAAGCTATTTATCAACAGATTGATACGATGACTTGCGGATTTTAGTTTTAAAAAAAGTCATTTTATCCTTTTTTACAAAATGACTTTTTATTAATTCTCAATATGTTGTTTATTAATCGATTGATATAATAATTCTCGTATTTTAAATTGAGTTTAGTTTTCCTTCGGGTACACAAGCTTTTTGAAGGATAGAAGTTGTAGAAAAGCCATCAATAAAATCAATTGTAGCTATTTTGCCGGCTTTTGCCATTACAATGTCGTATCCTACAATGTCTTGAGGCTTATAATCCGAGCCTTTTACAAGAACATCGGGCTGAATAAACTTTATAAGCTCATAAGGTGTATCTTCTTGAAAAAGAACTACTTTATTAACAAAACTCAAAGCACTAAGCAATAAAGCCCGCGAATATTCATCAATAATGGGTCGAGTTTCACCCTTGAGCCTACGCACCGAACTGTCTGAATTTAAACCAATTATAAGTGCCGCGCCTAAATCGGCAGCTTGCGCCAAATATTCGATATGCCCACGATGCACAATATCAAAACAGCCATTGGTAAAAACAATGGGTTGTTTTTTATTTCGCAAAAATTCTAAATAATTGGTTAATTGCTCTTTTTCAAAAATAATTTTCGATTTGAGAATATTTAATGTGGACATATTTTTTGTAATAAAATAAAGAAAGTAATACCTTGAAATAATATATTTTTTTATACTAAAAATTAAACCAATGTATTCGTGGCGGTGTCGGGAAAAACCAGCCAAGGCTGAAAACTTTTGGCTTCTTCAAAATCCATACTGGCATACGAAATAATAATCACCACATCACCTACGGCTACCTTGCGGGCTGCCGGACCGTTAAGGCAAATTTCGCCGGAGCCTCTTTTGCCTTTTATCACATACGTTTCTAAACGCTCACCATTGTTTATGTTCACTATTTGAACTTTTTCGTTAGGTATAATATGAGCGGCATCGAGTAAATCCTCATCAATCGTTACACTGCCTACATATTGCAAATTGGCTTCTGTTACAGTTACTTTGTGAAGTTTCGATTTTACTACTTCTATATTCATCTGCTTAAAAAATGAAAAAGTTTAATACTAAATAATTTGAATACGCAAATTGCTTTATTTTATTGTTTTTTAGAATTTTAGTTACTATCATTACACGTTTTCTTTAAATTTTGGCAGTGTTAAATAATGGTAACTTTTTTTACAAAAATAAATAAACTTGTTTTTTTAAAAGTTTTTTGTGATATTATAACAATAAAAAAAATTAATTATGTAACAATTTGTTATTAGAATTTCTCAAAAATAGCTTTTTTGCTGTTTTTTAAATTTTGGTTACAACCAATTTACGACATCAATAATTTATTCCTTATTTTGAAACGAATATAAAATCCGTGTTTATTTAAAAAAAAATATTTTTTATAAATTACAAAAAAAGAATAAAAACTTCGCTACAAAATTACAAATAATTATCAAAACAAGGCAAATAAAATAAATATGTTTTTTTTTTTTTGAAAACCGCGTTTTTTCAAAATCATTTTTTTTGACAAAAAAATAAAAGTTTTATTCTTATAAAAAATTTAAAATCAATTTGATAATTCATTTAAACACAAAAAATCGCAATCAATTAATTAAGAATTTGAACATTATCTATCAGCCTTACTTGCGAAGCAAAAACAGCCGTACAAGCTGTAATTCCGTCATCAATTTGTTCAAAATCAGCTTTTTCGAGTGTTCTACTGTTTACTATTTCAAAATATTCTACATTAAAAAGTTTATTTGCATTGATGGTTTGAATAGCCCAATCTTCGAGTTGTGAAATCGTTTTTTTGCCCCAAAATTGCTTTATTTGGGTCAAAGTTTGAAAAATAATGCCGGCTTGCGCACGTTGCTCAAAAGTGAGCAATTCGTTGCGCGAACTCATTGCCAAGCCATTGTTTTCTCTAATAATGGGGCAAGCTACAATTTGTATAGGAATTTTTAACATTTCAACCAATTGTTTTATGACCGCCAATTGCTGAAAATCTTTTAAACCAAAATAAGCAGAATGTGCCGGAACAGCCTCAAAAAGTTTTGTAACTATCTGAGCTACACCGTTAAAATGTCCCGGACGATGTTTGCCTTCCATTACTTTGTCTAAATTTTGCAAATCAAAAATTCGATTGTCGGGTTGAGGATACATTTCATTTTCATTGGGCATAAAAACGATATCGCAACCGCTTTTTCTGAGCATTTCGAGGTCTTTTTCAGGTGTTCGGGGGTATTTTTGGAGGTCGGAGCTGTTGTTGAACTGTGTTGGATTTACAAAAATACTCACCACCGTTAATTGGTTTTGGGCTTGCGAGGCTTCTAAAAGCGAAATATGTCCACGATGCAAAGCTCCCATAGTAGGCACAAAACCGATTTGTTTGTGGGGCTTGTGTTTCAAAATTTCGGCATTCATTTCCGAAAGGGTATGAATTATTTTCATTTTAAAATGATTATTTCTATTTCTATTTTTAAATTTTTTATAAAAAAACTCGCCAAAAGTAAAAATAAAATTTGTAAATTAAATTTTTCATTTTTAATTTTTAATTTTACTTTTGCATACTTTTTTTTACTTTTTTTAACAAAAAAAAAGTAAAATTAAAAATTAAAAATGAATACTCGAAAATATACAGTGTGTTTTCGATTGATTTTCAATTAATTAACAAAACTGTAAAGCTCGTTTATTCTTATTTATTTGCTTTAAAAATAAATGGAAGTAAAATATTTTTTAATGTATTGAATTTCAAATAAATAAAAAAATCATAATTCATAATTTATAATTCACTTAATGACTTTCCAAAGTTTCACACAGCAATTATTTGGTAATCCGGCAGCCGTATTTTTACGAAAATTGCTTATTTTTGCTTTGGAAGTGTATCTTTTACTTATTTTAGTTACCAAATCGGCATTTGTAATGTCGGTTACGTTCGACCATTTTTTTACCAATTTAATAGAATCTTTTTTTCGATTTGTTTTCGACAATGTTTTTTCTGAAAACATCAATCATTTCATTGAAAACAACAATGTTTTTGCCGAAAATGAAATCATTGACCAAACACCCGGAATATGGTCGTACATAGGAAATTACATCGATATTTTTTACAACAATCTAAAAACCGAACCTCATGCTTTGCGCAAAATAGTTATGATTTTCAAGGCATTGGTACTTTTTAGTTTTGTTTTTATGATGATTTATCATATTTTTACGCAAAGTGTAAAAGCACTTCAATACAAATGGTTGGTTTACATTGTGTTAAAAGTAATTATTGTATTTTTATTTTTACTAACGGGAGCAGCCAACTATTTGGCTTTAATCGACAGCGGACATTTTTTCAATTACGGTACTTTGTTCTCTTTCAATATGATACGAAGTTGTTTTGCAGAACAGAAATTGGTTATTTTAATCGTTTTCATTACCGCCGCCCGCGATGTAATTTTATATGCCTTCGCTTCCATTAAAAAGCACTAAATCAAACATTTATAATTTATATTTTTAAAAAAAATAAAACCATTTTAACAATAGAGCAATAGATCAATAGAATATATGAAAGTTTCAATAATAACTGTTTCGTGGAACAGTGCAAAAACCATAGAAGATACCATTAAATCGGTTGTAAATCAGACTTATAATGACATCGAATACATTATAGTCGATGGGCTTTCGACCGATGGAACAATGGAAATTGTAAATAAATATAAAGATAAAATTTCTGTCATTATTTCAGAAAAAGACCATGGCATCTTCGATGCTTTCAACAAAGGCGTAAAATTGGCAACGGGCGATGTTATCGGCATTCTCAATTCCGATGATTTTTATACCAGTTCGCAAACCATTGAAAAAGTGGTGAATGTGTTTTTGGAAAAGAACGTGGACTCGGTTTATGCCGACCTTGTGTATGTAGATGCGGTAGATACCGATAAAATAAGTCGGTATTTTGAAGCCGGAGAATTTGACCGGAATAAATTTAAAACCGGTTGGATGCCACCGCACCCTACTTTTTTTGTAAAACGCTATGCTTATGAGCAATACGGACAGTTCAACACGTTTATGAAAATAGCCAACGATTATGAATTGATGTTGCGTTTTTTGTATAAATTTAAGCTCTCTTCGGCGTATTTGCCCGAAGTAATTGTGAAAATGCGCGAAGGTGGCAACAGCAACGGAAGCCTCAAAGTTCGCTATCGCGCCAACATGGAAGACCGCAAAGCATGGAAAATCAATGATTTAGAGCCGCCAATTATTGGCATGACTTTAAAACCTTTGCGCAAAATCAAGCAATTTTACATACCTACACGAATAAAAATGAATTTGAAAAACACGCAGAATAAATAGAGAATTAATGCAATATTAAAATTCAAAAATGGAAAAAACTTATATCAAATATCTAAATGAGTTTAAAACTGAAATTAGTTCGTATTTCAAAGAAAATACTTGGACAAAAAAGAATTACGATTTTTTCCAAGTTTTTTTTCAAAAAGAAAATCTTTTAAATTTAAAAGAAAAGCTAAATACCATTGAACAAACAAAAAATCAAGATTGGACAAAAAATGAAATTTGGAAAGTTTTTATTGAAATGCGTACCAAAATCCATTCATTTACAACGCCCGCATTTTCGGGCAAGCGAGCTTTGGGCAATTTTCCGAATCATTCATTAAAAAGATATATTGATGTTTTTTACTATTTAAAATATGGCGAAGAGCCTATTAATGAGCGTGTTTTTAAAATTTTAAATAGAGAAGATGAATTATTTTTACGAGGTTTTGGCTTGTCTTCGCTAAGCGAAATTATAGGACAGGCTTTCCCCGATAAATTTGTTTTTTACAACAAAAGAAATAAAGAAGCCCTTAAATTTTTAGGCTTTGAATTAATAATACCTGCTAATATTAGCGAAGCCGAAGAATTTTTATTGTATAATGAAAGTATCCAGACAATTTTAAATGATTATAAACAAGTTATTTATGGAAACAACGCTTCTTTGTTTTCAAAAACAACAATTCATCAAGAGTTTGACCAATTTTTAAATTGGATTTATTCTAATAAAATTTTTAATTCTGATAGTATTCATTTCCAACCGATTGGAAAGGTTTCAAAAATTAAACTCCGAAGTTATAATCGTTTTAAAAAAAATTTAGAAATTGATTTAACTTATCCTCTGGGACACGAAAAAGCCGGACAAGCCTTAGATAAAATTTGTTTTATAGGGCAAAGTGCAACCGGAAAAACAACTTTACTTAATTTAATTAAAAATTTTACCTTTTTAAAAAATGACAAATCTGAAATTAATCCGGTAGAAAAAGATACCGTTGAAATAGAGTTTAGTCATAACGATTTGAAATTGATTGTTTATTCTAATCAAAACAATCAATTGGAATGTAAAATTTCAAAAAATATAAAAAAACAGAAAAAACAAAACCTCGACCAATATTTTTCCAAACCTCGATTAATAAATTTTCCGGCAAATTCAGTCGAACATTTTAAAAGTTATAGAAAAAACGACTTTATTCGCTTAGACAATATTGATTTAGAGGGAATTGTAGATTTTTCAGAAACAGAACTTTCAAAACGAATGTGGAAAAAAATTCTTTTTGAAATAGATGAATACAAAAGAGAAGAATTAAAAATTTCGCTCCAACTAAGCGATAAATTGAGAAAAGGGCAATCATTGAGCGAAATTCAAAATGAAATAAATAATTTTCAATACAGTGTGCAAAACCCTTTAGAAAAATATGCCAATTTTATTGACCCTTTATTAGAACTGTTTAATTTACAAATCAAAAGAGAAATAAACTCCGAAAGTATAAATAATTTTGGATTTATTGAAGTTGAACACAAAATTGGAGCAAAAAAAGATTTCGACAATACAAAAATAAGTCTGGGCACGCAGCAAATTTTAGAAAAAACAGCTTCTTTATACAACATTGCGCCTTACAATTCGATTATTTTAATTGATGAGCCAGAAAATTCACTTTACCCCGATGTGCAAAAAGCATTTATTGAATTTATAACTGATGAAAAATGGCGTGAAAATGAGATTAAAAGCTGTCAGTTTTTCTTTGCAACTCATTCACCCACAATTGCTTCTGCCTTCGACCCATGGGAAATTGTAGAATTGAAAATAAAGAACGATGGAGAGATTGAAATAGAAAATTATTTGAAAAATAATTTGGAAAGGCATGTTGAAAACTATAAATTTTATCCTAAATACTTGCGTTGGGACAAAATATTAACTCAAATTTTTGATTTACCAAATGACGGTAACCAAGAAAGAGACCAAAAAATATACGAGTTAGCTGAGTTGGAAGAAAATATAAAATATTTGAAACAACAAGGAAAAACAGAAGAAGTAGCCTTACTATTTGAGAAATTCACAAAAATAGCAGAAAAATTAAACTGGGATTTTAAAAATGCAATGCTATGAGAAATCTTACACAACAAAAACAAAAAAAATTAGCTTTTGCTTTTTTTGAATACATTGAAAATTACAAACAAGAAAACAGTGGTAAATATCCAAAATACTCAAGCAACGATAAATTTTACAAAGATGTTTTCATAAATCTTTTAATTTGTCAAGAGGGTTTATGTGCTTATACAGAGCGGTTTATTTTTGAGGAATATACTGAATATGAAAATCCGGATTATTGGAAAAATGGAAAATTTATACTCAAAAAGCCAATATTAGATGCCGATATTGAGCATTTTATTCCAAAATCGAAAGAAAATTTAGATTGGCAATGGGAAAATTTATTTTTAATTTTACCGCATGTAAATAGATACAAAAACAATAAAGAAATACCGGATTATTTAAAGCCAGACCGACCTGAATATTCACCGGAAAAATATTTCAAATACAATTTTACAACCAACCGATTTGTTCCTAATCCGGAATTGGATAAAGAAACAAAAGCCCAAATTAAACAAGCTCTTGACGATTTGGGCATAAATTCTTCTGAAACAATTCGCTCGCACAGAAGACGAACATTAAATAAGTATATTCAAACTATGAAATTATTAGAAAATATAAAAATAGATATAAAAGAATATCAGACAGCATTTTATTTCATAAAAGACGATATACTTTCCGGTAAATTATCTGAAAATTTAATTAAAATAAAATAAATAAAACTTCAAATACAACGGATTTTTCAATTTTTTTTGAAAAGTCGAAAACGATAATAAATATGAAAAAAGCATTAGTTTGTGGTGCCGGTGGATTTATCGGAAGCCATTTAGTAAAACGTTTAAAAAGAGAAGGTTATTGGGTACGTGGCGTCGATTTGAAAGAAACACAATACGCAAAAACCGAAGCCGATGATTTTGTGGTAGGCGATTTGCGCGATTCGCGCGTTTGTGCCAAAGTGGTAGATACCGATTTTGATGAATTGTATCAATTGGCAGCCGATATGGGCGGTGCAGGTTTTGTATTTTCGGGCGAAAACGATGCCGATATTATGCACAATTCGGCACTTATCAATCTCAACATACTCGAACATGCTTACAAAGCAGGCGTAAAAAAGATTTTTTACTCTTCCTCGGCGTGCATTTATCCCGAATTTAATCAGCTCGACCCCGACAACCCGAAAACAGAAGAAAGTTCGGCGTATCCCGCACAGCCCGACAGCGAATACGGCTGGGAAAAACTTTTCAGCGAAAGGCTTTATTTTGCTTTTCAGCGAAATTACAAAATGAACGTGCGTGTTGCCCGTTTTCACAATATTTTCGGACCCGAAGGCTCTTGGAACGATGGAAGAGAAAAAGCTCCCGCAGCTTTTTGCCGCAAAGTAGCACAAACGCCCGATGGCGGAACCATTGATATGTGGGGCGATGGCTTACAAACCCGCTCTTTCCTTTACATAGACGAATGCCTTGAAGGGGTGCGCCGTTTGATGGAAAGCGAAACTTTTTTTGGACCCGTAAATATTGGCTCGGAAGAAATGGTTTCGATTAACCGATTGGCTGAAATGGTGATGGAGATTTCGGGTAAAAACCTGAAAATTAATCACATTCCGGGTCCATTGGGGGTGCGCGGACGAAACTCCGACAATGCTCTCATTTACGAAAAACTTGGTTGGCAACCCGATTTTTCCCTTCGCAAAGGCTTAGAAATCACTTACAAATGGATTGAAGGCGAAGTAGAAAAAGCCAAAAAATAATTTTTTTTAGAAAAGTAGCCGAATAAAAAACCCTAACTTTAAAAAAGTTAGGGTTTTCTTTTAAAAGTTTATTGGTAAAAAAAAAGCTAAAAATAATATTCCAAAAATAGAGATGAAATAAAATTTTTAATCTTTTTTTTGCCGTTTATTATTCGGTTTTAGCAACCGGTTTGGTTTGAAGCAATTTTTGTTGCTCTTTTGCTTTGCTCAATAAACCGTCTGCTTGTTCTTTCAATTTGTTTGAAAATTCGCCCAAATAATCAATTACTTCGTTGGTTTTTTCGCTCAATTTGTCGCGTGTATCTTTTCCACTTTGAGGAGCTAACAAAAATCCGGCTGCTACACCTGCTAATGCACCTGCAAAAGCTGCAATAAGAACTTTGGTTGTGTTATTCATTTTCGTAATTATTTTTTTAATTTATACCTATTTTTTTCTTTTTTTGTAAAAAAAATTTTATTTTGTAAAATTACAAATTTTATGGCAATAAAAAAAGTTTTTTAATTTTTTTTTTCAAAATTATTACTTGTTTTCAAATCGTTCATTTATCATTAAATTAAAAATTTCTTTAAAAGTATAACCGCTTGCTCGTATTTGTTTGGGAACAAGACTGTTAGCCGTCATTCCGGGAATGGTATTGAGTTCTAAAAAATAAAATTTCTCATTACTTAAAAAATAATCAATTCTTACTAAACCTTTGCAATTCAATAAATTATAAATTTCAGAACTTAAATTTTGGCACTCCTGCGTAAGCGCGGGCGAAATACGCGCAGGAGTAATTTCTTGCACCAAATCGGCATTGTATTTGGTTTCGGTGTCAAAAAATTCCGATTCGTAAACAATTTCCGTTAACGGAAAAACGATTTCTTGCCCGTTTACTTTCACCAAACCGCATGTAATTTCTATTCCCTGAATAAATTCTTCTATCAAAACCTGCTTGTCTTCTTTAAACGCTTTTTCAACCGCTGGCAACAATTCTTCTATTTTTTTTACTTTTGAAGCTCCAAAACTCGAACCTCCGTTGTTTGGTTTTACAAACATCGGTAAACCCAATTTTTCTTCAAAAAAAGCGACATCAATAGATTTTAAATCATTAACAATGAATGATTTAGCCATGTTGATATTTTTATTTTTCAAAAACGAATTGCACGTATGTTTATCAAAAGTAAGAGCCGAACACAGCATATCGCAACCCAAATACGGAATTTGCAACAAATCAAAATACCCTTGCAGTTTTCCATCTTCGGCAGGCGTACCATGAATAGCAAAAATAATCAGGTCAAAACGTATTTTTTGGCTATTGTAAGTGAAACTAAAATCATTTTTATCAATAAAAACCTCGCAACTCGCACCTTCCGTTACCAGCCATTCATTGCCTCTGATGCGAATTACAAAAAGCTCAAATTGCTCTCTATCAATGTGTTTTGCCATTTCAGAGGCACTCAACAGCGAAATGGGATATTCCGAAGAATTTCCACCGGTAAGCAATGCTATTTTTTTCATTATCGGTTTTATTTACAAAAACTTTATTTTTTTACGGTTGCAAAAGTAGTTTTTTTTTTATTTTTTACCGATTCAAAATTTATTTTTTTCTAAAAAAATTTATTTTTTTGATGGAAAAAAACATAAAAAAAATATTTTAATTGTTTTAAAACTAATATTTTAATCAAAAAAAGAAAAATATTTTTACAAAAAAATGAACTCAGAAATTACCAATTCAATAAAAACATTTTTTTAGAAAACAGATTTTTACTAATTTTACATTCTAATTTTTGTATAAATGAATTTATTTTTCTCAAAAAAAAATTCCCGAAAAATTATTATTTTTTTATAAAAAAGAAGTCGTATGAAAATTAATATATCAAAAATAGAAAAAGCAAATAATGAAAACAATTTCATATTGCTTTGCAATCAGCAAACCGATTTTTCTAAATATTCTTTTAGTGAAAAGGAAATTAATTACATTCAACAAAAGTTGAGTGAAAAAAAATATACTTTTCAAATCAATAGGTTTTCGCAACAGGTTTATATTCAGTGTAATACCAGCGATAAGGAAACTTACAAACAAAACGAAGCCGCCCGAAAAGCCGCCCATAAAATTTACGGCTGGCTCAATGAATTGAAAAATCAAACCATTCAAATAATTGCCGACATTCAAAATATTGATTTAATTTTGGCTTTTGCCGAAGGTTTGGCGTTGAGCAGTTATAAATTTGTAAAATATTTTACAAAAGATGTAGAAAATAAGCAAAATTATTTGGTTGATATTCAAATTTGCTCTCCAAATTTGCTCGAAACAGATTTAAAAGAGCTAAATGATTTGGTTGAAGCGGTTTTTTATGCTCGAAACATGGTAAACGAGCCGCTTTCGTACTTAACAGCCGAAAAAATGGCTCAAGAATTTCAAATTATGGCAACCGAATCGGGTTTTAAAATCGAAGTTTTTGATAAAGCAAAAATAGAGAGTTTAAAATTTGGCGGTCTTTTGGCAGTAAACAAAGGCAGCGAAAATCCGCCAACTTTTAGCATTTTGGAATGGAAACCCGAAAATGCTAAAAATGAAAAGCCTATCGTATTGGTAGGTAAGGGTTTAGTTTTCGACAGTGGCGGTTTGAGCTTGAAACCTACGCCCAACAGCATGGATTATATGAAATGCGACATGTCGGGTGCTGCCGCCGTTGCGGGTGCTATTTACGCTTTGGCGAAAGCCAAAATACCGGTTTACGTGGTGGGATTGATTCCGGCTACCGAAAACAGCATCAGCGCAAAGGCTTATGTACCGGGCGATGTGATTAAAATGCACAGCGGCAAAACGGTAGAGGTTCTCAATACCGATGCCGAAGGGCGGCTTGTGTTGGCTGACGCGCTTTCGTATGCAAAACGCTACAACCCTTGTTTGGTGCTGGATATAGCTACTTTGACCGGTTCGGCGGCTTATTCCATTGGCAAGGAAGGAACGGTGATTATGGGCAAAACGGAAGAATCGGATTTTGAAAAATTGGAAAAAAGCGGCAACGAAACCTACGAGCGCGTGGTGCGTTTTCCGTTTTGGGACGAATACGATGAATACATCAAATCGAGCATAGCCGATATTAAAAATATTGGCGGAAGTAGTGCCGGAGCGATTACTGCCGGAAAATTTTTGGCACATTTTGTCGATTACAATTGGATTCACTTAGATATTGCCGGACCTGCTTTTCAGCATAAAGAAGAAAGTTATTGGGGAATTGGAGGAAGCGGTGTAGGAGTACGCTTATTTTTTAATTTTATAAAAAAATATTTTGAATAAACTATTTTTTTATATTTTTTGAATATTTTTTTATAAAAAAAACAAAACATGAAAAACGAAAAAATTATTATAGCTATTACGCACGGAGATATTAATGGAATAGGTTATGAAGTGATAACCAAAACATTACAAGATGTAAGAATTGTTGAAATGTGTACACCGGTGGTTTACGGTTCGGCTAAAATAGCGGCTTATCACCGCAAAACCATTGATATAGCTAATTTTAGCTTCTTAGGGATACGTGATATTTCGGAAGTAAATCATAAAAAAGCCAACATAATTAACGTAGTAGATGAAAATACTCGCGTAGAACTTGGCAAATCGACCGAAATAGCGGGCGAAGCGGCACTTATTTCGCTAACGGCTGCCGTAAAAGATGTTAAAAACAAATTGGTTGATGCTTTGATAACGGCTCCGATAAATAAATACAACATTCAGTCTAAAGACTTTGATTTTCCGGGTCATACGGAATATTTGGAAAAAGAATTTGGTGGAAAAGCTTTGATGCTAATGATAAGCGAAAATTTGCGAATTGGTGTAGTTACGGGACATATTCCAATTTCAAAGGTTTCAGAAACCATTACAATAGAGCTAATTATGGAAAAATTGCGAATTTTAAATCAATCTTTAATTCAAGATTTTGGAATAAGAAAACCGCGAATAGCCGTTTTGGGCTTAAATCCACATGCCGGCGACAACGGCGTTATAGGCAATGAAGAGATTCAAACCATAATTCCGGCAATTGATGAAGCTCGTAAACAAGGCATTATGGCTATCGGACCTTATCCGGCAGATGGCTTTTTTGCAACGGACGATTTTAAAAAATTTGATGCCATTTTGGCAATGTACCACGACCAAGGTTTAACGCCTTTTAAAGCTTTGTGCTTTGACAACGGTGTAAATTATACCGCCGGATTGTCGATAGTACGCACTTCGCCTGCGCACGGAACGGCTTATCAAATAGCCGGAAAAGGTGTGGCTTCTGAAAATTCTTTCCGGCAAGCTCTTTATTTGGCTTGCGACATTGTTAAAAACAGACAAGAATACAACGAATTGATAACTAATGCTTTAAAGCCCAATAAAACGGAAAATCACAACTAAAAAAAAATTAAAGATAAAAATACAATAGAATGAATATCAATGATTTTGGAAATCAGCTTATTGAACAATTTTATAATGTAACCGATGTTTTTTTGTTGGTTGTTTTGGTATTAATAACTGTTTTCATCATTCAGATTATTTATTATTTGGCTATTTATGGCAAATTGCTAAATACAAAAAGCGCAAAAAACGAAAATAAAACACAATTGCCCATTTCGGTAGTGATAAGCGCGAAGAATGAAGCAAAAAATTTAGAGCGTTTTTTACCCTTGGTTTTAGAACAGGATTATCCTAATTTTGAGGTAATTGTAGTAAACGACTGTTCGGAAGATAATACCGATGAAGTTTTAACTTTAATGAAACGAAAATACTCCAATTTGTATGTAACAACCATTCGCAAAGATGAAAAGTTTACACACGGAAAAAAATTGGCACTCAGCATTGGCATAAAAGCCGCCAAAAACGAACATTTGCTTTTAACAGACGCCGACTGTCAGCCGATTTCAAAAAATTGGATAAATCAAATACAAAAGAATTTTTCAAACCAAACAGATATTATTTTAGGCTACGGAGGTTTTTTTAAAGAAAAAAGTTTGGTAAATTTGTTTATACGAACCGATACCGTTTTTATAGCCATGCAATATTTAAGTTTTGCAAAAATCGGTTTCCCTTACATGGGCGTTGGGCGAAATTTGGCATACAAAAAGTCGCTGTATTTCAAGAACAAAGGCTTTGCCAAGCACATGCACATACCTTCGGGCGACGACGATTTGTTTATCAACGAAGTTTCAAATAAAAACAATACAAGCATAGAATATTCAACCGAAAGTTTTACCCAATCCATTGCCAAAAAAACTTTTACTGAATGGTTTGTTCAGAAAAAAAGACATCTGAAAACCGGAAAAATGTATCGAAAAAGGCATAAATTTTTATTAGGAGGCGAAATTATCAGTCGTTTTTTATTTTACATATCTTTACTGATTTTGTTCTTTAGTCAAACTCATTTGCTTATCTTTGCAAGTGCATTGATTTTAGTGCTTAGAACCATTACTCAACTGATTGTTTTCAATAAAATATGTAAACTGTTCAACGAACCCAAATTATTGGCTTTTTACATGATTTATGATATTTTTCAACCATTATTTAATCTAAGTGTCTTTTTATCAAACACTTTTGAACGCAAAAAAAGAAGATGGAAATAAACGATAGTTTTTCGGATAAAGCCAAACGAGACTACGAACTCGTACAAGCCGCCATGCGAGGCGACCAGAGAGCCTTTGCCGAACTTTTAGGCTTTTACAGAGATTCGATTTACTTTATGCTGCTCAAAATGGTCAATAATAAAAGCGATGCCGAAGATTTGACCATTGAAGCTTTTGGAAAAGCGTTCAAAAATTTAGACAATTATACCCCCAATTTTGCTTTTAGCACTTGGCTTTTCAAAATTGCCTCCAACAATTGCATCGACTTTTTGCGCAAAAAAAAGTTGCAACAAAAATACGTTTCCATTGACAAAGCCGGAGACGAAGATGAATACCAATCCACTGTAACTCTGTTTTCTACAAGCCCCGACCCCGAAGAAAAATTAATTCTCAAGCAAAAAGAAAAACTTCTGCAAACCATTGTAAAAAAACTCAATCCGCGTTACCGCGAATTGATTGATATGCGTTATTTTCAGCAACTTTCGTACTCCGAAATTGCCGAGAAACTTAATTTGCCCATTGGAACGGTCAAAGCCCAATTGTTTCGCTCGCGCGAGCTTTTAGCCAACACGCTCAAAAATACTGAAGACAAACTTTAGAAAAAACGCTTAAAACCATGATTTCTATTTCAGTAGTCATACCCATTTACAACGAAGCCGAAAACATTGGGCATTTGCACAGCGAAATAAAACAAGTTTGCTTGCGCCAAAACTATGATTATGAAATCATTATCATCGACGACGGTTCAACCGACAACAGCGTAGAAGTAGTAAAAACACTTTCTCCCGTGAAACTGATTTGCTTACGCAAAAATTACGGTCAAACGGCTGCTTTCGATGCCGGATTTAAAGCTTCTACAAAAAAATATGTAGTAACGCTCGATGGAGACGGACAAAACGACCCGAACGACATACCTTTATTAATCAATACTTTGCATGAACAAAACGTAGATATAGTTTCCGGTTGGCGAAAGCACCGAAAAGATACTTTCATGAAGCGATTTGTATCGAAAGGAGCAAATTTTTTGCGGAAAATTTTAATTCACGACGGCATTCACGACAGCGGCTGCTCGCTAAAAGTTTACAAGCGCGAATGTTTCACCAATCTATCGCTCTACGGCGAAATGCACCGATTTATACCCGCTTTGCTCATCATAAAAGGCTTTAAAGTGTCGGAAATAGTAGTGAATCACCGCCACAGAACCGCCGGAAAGACAAAATACAATTGGAACAGAACCATAAAAGGCTTAATAGACATGATTTCGGTGTGGTTTTGGAACAAATTTGCCGTTAGACCGCTTCATTTATTGGGTGGAATAGGCTTTTTCTTCATTTTGGCATCAATAATTGCCGGTTTGGTAACACTTTATCGCTATGTTTTGGGCGATAACATGTCGCAAACGGCTTTGCCTATGCTCACTACTTTTTTATTTCTTACCGGTTTACAAATGTTTATTTCGGGTTTAATAGCCGATATTTTGCTGAAAAACTATTTTGAAACCACGCGCAACAATTCATACAACATTCGAGAAATCATTGACTTACCTTAACTTTTTTTTTTATAAAATATACTGCAAACGGTTTATTATTTAACTTTTCCAAAGTTCTAAAACTTTGGAAAAGTTGTAGTTACGTTATAATAAATATTAAAATTTATTCCGTTTTTAGCATAAAACGTATAATTTTATAAAAAAAAAAATTATACCTTAAATCTGTAAGTCATCGTATGAATTCTTTATAAAAA
>DYNA01000068.1 GCA_020721325.1 Paludibacter propionicigenes | reverse complement strand
CAAAAGTGATATTTTAATATGCTTTTTTTTTAGAATTTTTACTGTTTTTTTTATTTTTGGGTGAAAAAGTGGTGTTTTTTGATGGATTTTTATTGTTTTATTGCTAAAATTTTTTTTTATTTAGTGTTTGAAAGAAAACGTGCAACTATCAATAAATTAATTATTTATGTTTTTTCAAAACATTCAAATCAAAATATTGATATATTAAATTGCAATAAAGTAATTTACAAGTTTTCTTTCAAACACTACATTAAAACAAAAGCTTAAATTAGAACACTTTAAAGTATAAAAACATTTTGCAGTTTTTTATTGAATTTGGATAGCAAACCATTAAAACTGTAAGTTATTGATATTTAATTCATAACAAGTTTATAGAATTTTTATAAGATTTAACGCATTTTAATTTTTTTTTTCCAATTCTTTTCCTATTTTTGTTAAAAAAAGAAAAGTAAAATATACTTCATAAAAAAACAAAACGATGGCATATATTTTTGATGAAAAAAACTCGATACTGAATAAATTTATAGCACAAATTCGCGACGAAATCACTCAAAAGGATAGTATGCGTTTTAGAAAAAACATAGAAAGAATAGGCGAAATAGCTGCTTACGAAATAAGTAAAACATTGAATTATTCTAAAACGGAGGTAGTTACTCCACTGGGATTGAGCGATATATATGTGCCTGACGACAAAATAGTAATCGCTTCGGTTTTAAGAGCTGGCTTGCCTTTGCACAATGGCTTTTTAAATATCTTCGACGATGCCCAAAACGCTTTTATCTCAGCCTATCGCAAATATCACGACGATAACACATTTGAAATCAGCTCAGAATATGTGTCTTCGCCCGAATTGGAAGGCAAAGTGCTTATACTGCTCGACCCCATGCTTGCAACGGGTAGCTCCATGATGGTAGCTTACAAAGCCCTTTTAAAACGTGGAAAACCTAAGCATACACACATTTTTTCGGTCATTGCCAGTCGCGAAGGAGTGGAATTTATTGAAATGAATTTTCCAACCAAAAAATATACCCTTTGGTTAGGCTCTGTTGATGACGAACTTACCGCACATGCCTACATTGTGCCGGGGTTAGGCGATGCCGGCGATTTGGCTTACGGTGAAAAATAAAATCGAATTTTTTTTTTTTTTTTTTGAAAAAAAATAAATTACAAATTAAATTGAATTAACTTTGCACCCAAACAAAGGATTCCTATTTAATAAAAAGAATTTATAAAAATCTGGCTTACACTTGACTTGCAAAGTTTGTATATCAAGAGTTTGATAATAAAAATGATGCCTTTTACAAATTGGCACCATCGTTTATGTGGATTTTAAAAAAATTCTTAATTATTTTTTATAAAAAAATGCAAAAACACAAGGTTTACTTACTTTTAGGAGGGAATATAGGCAATCGAATTCAATTTTTAGAACAAGCCAAAGAACAAATTAGACGACAAATAGGTGAAATAGTGTCTCAATCGTCATTTTACGAATCTGAACCATGGGGTTTTGTAGATGAGAAACCATTTATAAACCAAGTGATTATGGTAGAAACGGCTCTAAAAGCACACGAAATTCTTTCTATAAACCAAACCATTGAAAATGACTTGGGGCGCATTCGACAATCAAATCAATATACTTCGCGCAAGATAGATATTGATATTTTGTTTTTTGAAAATATGATTGTTTATGAGCAAGGGCTTATCATTCCGCATTCCTTGCTTCACAAGCGAAAATTTACTTTGCTGCCTTTGAGCGAAATAGCAGGGGGATTTATTCACCCTATTTTTAGAAAAAGTATGCAAGAAATGCTCGATAGATGTTCTGATTTATCGAACGTTAAAAAACTCACTCCTGCCGATATTCTAATGGATTAATTTGCAATAGACTTGTTGAATATTGATTTTTAGCAATTTAGGTATTTCAAAAATGAAACATTCTGTTAAGTGCTTAACCAATTTTTATTTGTTTAATAGACTTGTTGTAAATTAATAATTAATAAATTAGATAACTTGAGCTATTTAATGAAAAAAAATTATTCACCACAAAGGCACAAAGAAGTTCACAAAGAACATAAAGGTGGCTAATTCTTTGTGTTCTTTTTCGTGTTCTTTTTCGTGTTCTTTTTCGTGTTCTTTGTGGTAAAATATTGATTTTCAATTTGCAACAAGTCTAATGACTTTCGGATTTAAGGGTATTGATTATTTTTTCCAAAACAAAGGAGAAAAAATAATTAATACGGTAAAAAGTTCAAGTCGTCCGATGAGCATTAAAAACGAAAGAAACCATTTTCCTAAAGTGGGAATGTGATAAAAATTGGCAGCCGGACCTACACTTCCTATTCCGGGTCCAATGTTTCCGAGCGTAGTAATGGAGCTTCCCATTGCCGAATCGAAATCAAGACCGAAAAATGTCATTACAATAGTACCCAATGCAAAAGTCATAATGTAAACCACAATAAAAGCTAAAATATTTCTTAAAACATCTGGATTTAAAGCTTTTCCGTTTACTCTAACCGGAATAACGGCTTGCGGGTGAACGAGTCTTTTAAATTCTTTGAAACTATTTTTAAGAGCTATTAAGATGCGAATGATTTTAACTCCTCCCCCCGTAGAACCCGCCGAACCTCCAAAAAACATAATAATAAAAATTAAAGTCCATGCCAACACAGGCCAAGTTAAATAATCGGCTGTTGCGTATCCGGTTGTGGTCATAATTGAAACCACTTGAAAAAGAGAATCACGAAAAGCTTTCTCGAAGCAATGCACGGAAGTGTTTTGAAACAATACAAAAGTAATAATTAATGTAAACCCAAGTGTGAAAAGGGTATAATATCTAAACTCTTCATTGACCCAAATTTTTTGCCATTTTTTATGAAAAGCCAAATAACTTATTGTAAAATTAGTACCGGCAAGGAACATAAAAAAAGTTATAACGTATTGAATGTATGCCGAATCCCAGTATGCAATGCTGGCTTGTTTGGTGGAATATCCACCCGTAGCCATAGTGGTAAAGGAATGATTGATGGAATCGAAAAAGCTCATTCCTCCTATCCACAAAAGAAAAGTTTGAGTAATGGTAAAAATAACATAAATCCCCCACAATCGTTTGGCGGTTTCGGCAACTTTTGGGTGCAACTTGTCGGGTGTAGGTCCGGGAACTTCGGCAATAAAAAGTTGTATTCCGCCTATTCCTAATAACGGCAAAATGGCTAACGACAAAACAATAATTCCCATTCCACCAAGCCATTGAGTAAGGCTACGCCAAAACAGCAATCCGTGTGAAAGGGATTCTATATCGTTTAAAATGGAGGCTCCAGTAGTTGTAAACCCCGACATGGTTTCAAAAAACGCATCGGTATAGCTTGGAATTGCTCCACTTAAATAAAAAGGCAACGCTCCAAAGATTGAAAACACCACCCACACCGAACTTACGATTATGTATCCTTCTTTTTTACCAACTTTATTTTTATTTTTGTAAGTAAAAATTAATAAAATAAAAGCAAATAAAAAAATGATAGCTATGGATTGAATGAAAAAAATCCAATCCGCTTCGCCGTATATCAAAGAAACAAATAAACTGATGAGTATAAAAATGATTTCAATCAGCAGTAAAATACCTGTTATTTTAAAAATGACTTTAAAACTCATAAGTAATTTTTAATTTTTAATTTTTAATTTTTAAATATTTTTTTTTTAAAAAATGAACAAAATTTACTCCATTTTTATTTTATTAAATATTTCGTTTAAAAGTTTTTCTAATAATAAAATTGGTAATTTTATTGTTTAAAATTTCGCTCAGATAAACTAATTTCAAAGATTTACTTATTTTAATGAAAAATTAAATTATTTGAAAAATTTTCCGGTTGTATGTATGGCATTGGGCAAACAAAATACAATTACCCGGTCGTTGGGTTCAATAATACAATCGCCGGTAGCTATAATATGCTCATTTCCACGCATAATGCCTCCAATGATAGCATCGTTAGGAAAATTTACATCTTTAAGTGCTTTGCGAGTGATTTTTGAATTTTGAGGAACTATAAATTCGAGCATTTCAGCATCAGTTCCGGTCAAACACTGCACGGAGCTTATATTTCCGGTTGTAGTGTGCCGATAGATATGGCTTGCGGTCAGAATTTTTTTATTAATGACCGATTCGATACCTAATTTATTTGCCAAATCAATGTAATCAATGTTTTCAACTTCGGCTATGGTATGTTTAACGCCCAATTGTTTTGCCAAAACGCACGAAAGAATGTTTGTTTCGGAGTTTCCGGTAGCTCCAATAAAAACGTCCATTTCTTTTATTCCTTCTTCAATTAAATATTCTATGTTTTGATTTTTAATGTTCACAACCAATGTTTTATTTAATTCGTCGGCAGTTTTAATGGCTTTTTCTTTGTTGGGTTCAATCAGTTTTAAATTGAAATCGTGTTCCAATTCTGAAGCTATTTTCTTGGCAATTTTGTTGCCTCCCAAAATCATCACATTTTTTATGGTAAAAGATTCTTTTCCGGCAAGTTTTTTAATATCATTTACGTTTTTGGGAGTTGAAACAAAATAAGCTAAATCGTTCACTTTGAATGTATTATTTCCTCTTGGAATAATGGTCTGAAAATTGCGAGAAATGGCAACCGCTCTAAAATTGAGTTCTTTAAAAACATCAGACAATTCTTTAAGCGTTTTATTTGCAATGGGGGCATCTTTTTCAATGCGAACCACAAAAAGATTGAGTTTATTGTTTGCAAATTCAAAAACTTCAGAAACACCCGAATTTTTTAAAATCGAAGCCACTTCTTTTGCCGCCAAAAGTTCGGGATAAATTAGCGTATCGATGCCCATTTTTTTGAAAAATTCAAGATTTTGAGGTTTCATATACTCAATATTTCCCACTCTGGCTGCTGTTTTTTTTGCACCCAATTGTTTGGCTATTAGAGCAGTGGCTATGTTTTCGGTTTCGTAAGGAGTTACAGCTATAAATAAGTCGGTTTTTTCTATTTTATTATCTTTCAGCACTTCAATCGAACCCGGATAGGCTTCGATGGTTAAAATATCCAAATAATTATCCAATGTTTTTAAATTATCCGTTAATTCATCTTCAATAACTGTAATGTTATGATTTTCATTAGAAAGCATTTTTGCTAAATACGAACCCACTTCGCCGGCTCCGGCAATAATTATTCTCATTTATTTTATTGTTGTGTTGTTAAATTGTCCTTTTGTTAAATTTTTATACTTTAAACGGCTAAAACCAGACAAGTTTTTAGCCGTTTAAAGCATAATTTACTGATTGTTTATTTTCAATTCGTCTAATATTATACTAAAAATGGGATAAATTTTAATATTTATGATTACGTAACTACAACTTTTCCAAAGTTTTAGAACTTTGGAAAAGTTAAATAATAAACCGTTTGCAGTATATAAAGAAAAAAAACCAAAGTTTTATACTTCGGTTTTTATATTTATTATGTGAAAAAAAAATTATTCGTTATCATTGATAGCATCTTGAAATTCGTAATCTTTTCCTTTCATTTTATATTTAGAAGCTTCTTTTTCAATCATTTTTTTAGTTGGTTGCTTTTTTTCTCTAAGCTGTCCACACAAACGAAACTCTTTCATATCAATCAATTCGCCTTCAGTGTTAAAATAATACCACATGCCAATTTGTTTATTGAGCGGGTCGCCTTGAAATACAGCCGTGTGCTTTGTAGGTAAATAAATACATTGATTTAATTGATTCAAAGCTTCTTCTTGTGAAATTTCATTTCTTGGAGGTTTCGACAAATATCCTCGTACTTTTCGTTTCCCATCGGCGTAAAATTCTTCATACAATCCGGAAAAGGGAAATGGATCATCTTTTCCCAATCCTGATTTAAAAATAAAAGCTTTCTTTTTTTCATCGTATATACTACGTCTTTTCCCGCCCATATAATAAGTTTTTATGGTATCGGTTCTATGAAAAACATCTTTGGGGCTTGGAAATACAACAATGGCTTTAATTAAATTGGTGGTATCTATTTTATTTTTATCTTTATCTTTATTTTTATCTTTATGTTTATCTTTATCGTTATCTTTTATTTTGTTGCTTGTACTGTCAACACTTACCGAAGGGTCGTTGTAATAGAAATAGGCAGTATCTATTTTTGTACCGTATTTAATGTATTGTTTGCCAGTTTCTTCTCCATTGTAATATTTTTCAACGCTTTGTATCAAACCATTGGGATAATGAAAAGTCCACGTACCAACATAATAATCGGTGCTCCGAATTTTTTTAATGTATCCTTCGGCTTTGACTTGTCCTCCGGGGTACAATGCCATGAATCGGTTTCCTTTTTCTAAAGCACCAATAATAACTTGCGATTCGGTATGAATGCCATCGCTTTTGTAATATGTAATGGTGCTTCCTTCTAATCCGTTCATTAATCTTCGTTTGTACAAAAGCACAAAATCGTCGAAAATAACATTAAAATGTTCGTAAGTTTCTTTGAAATCTAAAACAAATTCAGAAGCAATTTTTATTTCGTATCTTTTTTTAGTTGTTCCCTTATAAAAACCATAAAATTCTGCATCTTTAGGAACTGTAATTTTATAACTTCCATTTTCATCAATGGATTGAATAACGCCTTTAAGCACAGAGGCTTTAATAGTGTCACTGTAATATGAAATTAGAGTACCAACATTTCCTTTGAAATGATGCGATTCTAATAATTCACCTCGTTTGCTATAAAGTTTTCGTACACCATTAACCAAACTATTTTCGGAATATCCAACTTCTTTTCTTATACCGTTTTTGTATCTGATGGTATCAGATAAATTAGCCCACATAAATTGAGAGCCAACAAGTAATAAAAAAGAAATAGTTAGTAATTTACGAAACATAATAAAACTGTTTTTAATTAAAAACTTATCGTACAATTGATAAGATGCCTACCGCACAACCTTCGGCACCGCCTTTAAAGGAAATAAAAACTTTATAAGTAGCTGTTTTTCTTGCCATTAAATCAAATGCTTTGAAATCTTTGCCTCTTGCTAAATCAAAAGTACTTCCTACCATATTGTTGTTTTCGTCGTAAAGCTGAAGTACGGCTTCGCCTTCAAATTCTATAGCATTGCAAACGGTAAAACGATAGTGAGTTCCTTTATTTAATACAATAGCATAGCTTGCAATAGGTAAAGCACCGCGTTTTGATGCTTTTAGTCTTGCTTTAAAATCTTTAATGTAAGTAGCATTATCACCCACATTCAAAGCGCAAGTATTTACCAATTGGTCATTACATTGAGCTTTTGCTTGAAAACTAAATGCCGACAATGCAAGTAAAAAGATAAAAGGAATTAATAATTTCTTCATATTTTCCTAATTATTTAATTGAATTCTTTTATTTCGTATGCTCTCTATTATAGAAATTATTTGGTTTAGTTGTTCAGCACTCATATTTACAATACTGGTTTCATTTTGCATAATTATGAGCCTTCCATCAATTTCAACCGTTTCGGGTTCACCTACCTGATAATCAATTTCTATTTTGTCATAAATTTTATTTATTTCAGCTAAATCGTCTAACAATTCTTTAAAAGCTTTTTTGGACTGATAACGCTTGAGCGTATTGATTAATTCCGATAAAATCAATTTTTGTTCGCCAATGCGTTCGGCTATTTTTTCGTTATGCTTTTCTTTAACTACTTGAGTTGCTTGATACATGGCTTCTATCCAAACTCCGGTTATGATTAAAATACTTTGGTCGGCTCTATTTCGCTCGCGCAAGTATTTATCCATCCGATTGAAACTTGATGTAGAAATATAAATTAACGAATCCAAATTCTCATTATTGGTTGCTAAACGTTTTAATGTTTCAAAATCGAAAAATTGATTGATACTCAATGCCTCTGAAAGTTTACTTATGGCTGAAATATAACGCATTACATAAGTTGTGCGATTGTAAATGTTTAAGTAGCCCAAATCGGCTCCCAATATTCCCAATCCTAAGGCTTGCTCAAATTTTGTGCTATAATTGTCAATATTATCCGGATTTGAAAGATACTTTAAAGAAAAAGGAACATTATTATCTTTAATTAAAGCAGCCATCTCTACAGGCGAGGATAAATTTTCCATTATATCGCCCATATTATTTTCTGAATCAAGTACCGATTCGTCTTCTTCGGTTACGGCTTTTAATTCATCATCTATCTTAGATTCTTCGCTATCGTTATTACACGAAACTACAAAAGCGAATAATATTGTTGCTACAAATAGTACAACATATATTGGCAATTTAAAAGTTTTTTTTATCATATTCAACTTAATTTGTATTAAGGTATGTATTTTTTCTATTGTAAAATAATTATTTTGTACTTTTTTTAATACATAATTAATATTCTAAATTCTAATGAATTTAATTAACAAAATTAATACTAAAAAAAACATAACACAAACATTAATTAAAAAAAATCTAAAATTTTTTTTTTTTTTTACTTACTTACTGATTTATAGAAAATTGGAAAATTAACTTTTTTTACTTTTGCTGCTTAATTTTTCTTATTTTTGGTAATTTTATTCTTGGCAACTTTATTTTTTTTAGCAAATTATATTTTTCCAATTTATCTTTTATTTTTATTCGTTCCATAAAATCGAGTGTTTTCTTTAAAATATTGTAATACAATGTAATATAGAAAACGATAGTGATTAGCCAAATCACCAATGTATTAAACCAGTATGTATCAATATATTTTCCGAAAATATGCTTGCGCGGAGCAAAAAAATGAGTTCTAAAATCCAATGCGTTTGTGGGTTCGGGGTCCATATAAATTGGGTCTATTTGCTGAACAAGTTTTCCTTTGTAATCGATTATTGGATTTTTTTCGTATATTTTTTTTACTATTTCTTGCAACGACTCGTTGTGATATTTTTTACGCTGATTGTTGAAATAATCTTTTCTATTTTCATTCAAATAATTGATTATTTTTTCTTTTTTATCGGATGATTCTTGAAAAAAGTAGCTATAATACGCATCTAACTCTTTTTTAATAAAATCTCTGGCACTTTCTAATATTGTATCATTTACCTTATTTGGGGTTAAATAATCAATATACTTAAATTTTACAACCAAACGGTCTTTGGCTTTGGGAATGTATTGTTGCTCTAAGCGATTAATTTTTTTTGCTTCGCGCAAAAATTCTTGACGCAATAAATGCAATTTTCGTTCAAGTTCTTGCTTTGCCGAATCACTTTTTGCCTTTTTAATGTCGTCGTTTAGCTCGTCAATTACGGTTTCTAAATAAGGAATGTAATGCGCCAATTTAAAATCGGCTATGCTGATTTTCTTTTCTATTTCGTAATATCTTTTTTCAAAACGATTGTCTTTATATTGTTTTACCATTAGTGCTTCATATCCCCAGCGGGCTGTCATCACTTCGGCTACAATAGGTACTTTATCGATGCTGCTGATGGTTTTATTGAGTTTCTCGAAGCTAAACATGGCTCCGCCCAACGACAATTGGGGAATAATTAGCAAAGGAATAAGAATATAAATGGTTACTGCCGAATTAAATGACGACGAAATATTCAAACCCATCATATTGGCTCCTGCCGAAATGGAAAACAAGATGAGCCAATATTGCCAATACATTTCTTCTATGCCCAAAATAGTATTTCCCATTACTACAAACAATAGTGTTTGAATAGCCGATAAACCAAAGAGAATTACAACTTTTGAAATCAAATAACTTGAGCGACTCAGATTTAAAAAGGCTTCGCGTTTTAATATTTTACGGTCTTTAAAAATTTCTTCTGCACTTACCGTTAAACCGATAAATAAGGCAACTACCACACTCATAAATATATAAGGTGGTATGTTTACGTTTTCTCTAAAAATATAAACATCTGAATTGGGATTGGCAATATACCGAATAATGTACGATAAAATAAATCCCAAGAGGGGCGATTCGATTAAATTAATGGCAATGTATTGTTTATTGCTTATTTTGGAAAGCCAATCGCGCTTCAAATAAATCTTGAATTGCTTAAACCAAGTGGGAATATCTAAAGTACTAACGGGTTTGTCTTTAATCACTTCTATTGGTTCGAGCTTAATTTTTTCTCTAAAATGCTCTTCCCAGTGTTTTGGGCTTACTTTTCGGCTATCGGTATAATTACCAAATTCGTCCACTACTTTGGCTTCAATAATGTCAAATATCGATTCAGGGTTTACATTTCCGCAAACCGGACACTCTCCTATATTGTTTATCTGATGGTCTATTTCTTTAAAATACAAAATCGCTTCTACCGGATTGCCGTAATAAACCATGTAACCTCCCGTGTCGAGTATCATCATTTTGTCGAACATTTTGTAAATTTCCGACGAGGGTTGATGAATAACCACAAAAATTAATTTGCCTTTAAGTGCCAATTCGCGCAAAAGGTCCATTACATTTTCCGAATCGCGCGATGACAAACCCGAAGTGGGTTCATCTACAAATAAAATTGCCGGTTCGCGTATTAATTCCAGCGCTATATTGAGTCTTTTGCGTTGTCCACCGCTAATAAGTTTGTTCATGGGCGAACCAACTTTTAAATCTTTGCGCTCATAAAGCCCCAAATTTTTTAAAACCGCATCAACCAAATGAGTAATTTCTGTTTCCGACTTTTCGTTGAAACATTGTTTGGCTGTAAAATACAAATTTTGAAAAACCGTGAGTTCTTCAATCAAAAGGTCATCTTGGGGAATGTAACCGATTAAGCCTTCTATCTCTTCTTTATTGTGATGTAAATCAATCCCATTTATTAGCACTCGCCCTTGGGTAGGAGTTGAAATTCCTGAAAGTGAATTGAGCATAGTCGTTTTACCCGCACCGCTTGCTCCCATTATTCCAACTAATTTTCCATGTGTTTCGGAAAAAGAAATATTTCTCAATCCCAATTCGCCGTTTGAAAACTGATATGAAATGTTTTCAACGGTGTACGAAAGTTTGGCTATAATAGAATCGGATAAAAACTTTGCAACTATATCGCTGTAATAGATAGGTTTTCCTTTGGGAATACGAATGGTACTTCCGTTGGCAAAGAGGTAAATGCTCTTGTAGTTAATTATTTGTCCGTTTAGATTTACATTTTCTTTGCCGCTGTATCGTAAGAAAAATAATTCAACGGCTTTGATGTATAAAATGTAAATATTGCCGTCGAGCGATTCGGTATTTACAATTTTGCTGTGTTCGCAAGGCAGGGTGTCTTGGGTAACAATTAGCAAATTATTAAAATCCAAACGATTGGGTGCATTTTCGATAACAAAGGTTTCGATGCTTACAAATTCCTCTTTTGTAATATTGAAAACTTCGGCTACGGTATTAATAATAGCCATTCTTTGCTCAGAAAATTTTCGCTCGGTGTTGATTAATTCAAAAAGACGAACCAAAACAACAACTTTTTGTTTTTGGTTGAGTTTTTTGTTAATTTTTTTACACAGACCTAAAATTTTAACAGAGTCTTTTACCGAAGTTAATTTAGGTTTTCTGTCATCGTCGGCATCTAAAGTACCATCTTCGCGCAAGCCGGCTTTTTCATAAAATAAAGCGATGTATTCTAAAACAGCCTCATCGCCCAATTGCTGGGTTAAGAATGTTTTTACATACTTAATCTCATTTAATTCAACTCCTTCATCTTGTTTTACAATTATAGCAAATAATTGCATCAAGGCTTTTAATATCTCTTCACTCATTTTTTATGTTTCAGATAAAGGAGTTAATTTATATTTGATTAAACCGGCATAAGCCAAATTTGATTAAAAAATACAATAAAAAAACGCATGCTTATTTTACATAAGTACATAAAAAGAATAATTATGTAAAAACAAGCAATTAATCTAAACTATAGCTGATTTGTTCAAACGGAACATCTACTATGTCTGCATATTCTTCGCCGGCTTCTTCCATATCTTCGTCGTCGTCGGGATAGTGCCATCGAACCAAAACATCGTTGCCCTCGTCTGATAAATCTTCGAGTTTGAGTAAAATATCGAGCAATAGCTTTGATGAAGCAGTATTAAAATATACAAGCTTAAAATCCATAACGGTCTTTTCGTTAGGGCTTTGAGCATATTCATCGAGCCATTCCAAAACCGGCTCATAGAACGAAGCTACATCTTCGGGTAAAGACCTACCGGATATTTCCATTATATTATTTTCAGCATCTAGTATTATAGTGGGCGTATCGTCTGAGCCTTTAATTTTTATTACTTGCATAATCTATATTGTTTTTTTATTTTCGTGAAATACTTGATGTTAAAACAAAGAATGATTCATCTTTGTCTAATGTAAGGAAATGATATTCCAAAGGGCGACCGGTTTTTTTGGCTATATCAATAAAACCTAAACCTGCACCACCTTTTTCAGAAAGTCGTCCTTCCCGAATTTGCTGCTTATAGAGTTTTTTCAAACCTTCTTTGTCTAAGCTATTAATATTTTCGAGCATAAAACGCAAGCCATCGATTTTTTCCGTTGGAATGGTATTGCCCGTGGTTACTAAATATTCCGATTCGCCTTTGCTAATCATAAAAATGCCTTTTCCTTCTTTTTCGTCGGTGGCTATTTCCGGTTGGCTGGCGTGTTTGCTTATATTCTGTAAGCATTCAACCATTACATGGAATACCTTTTTTTGTACCGTATTGGGTTCTTCCTCTCTGAGCATCTTTGATTCTGTTAAAGACGTAAATGCTTTAGTTATTTGATGAGTTATCTCCCCTTCGTAAACTAAATTTACGTCCTTCGATTTCATCTTGAGATAAAAATCGTATACAAAATCAAGGAAGTTGTGCCTATTAACATTTTCTGCCATAATTTAGTTTTTGGGTTATGAGTAATATCATAATGTGCTTATTAAATAATTTTCAAAATTCTAAAATAAAATTGGAATAACCAATTTTTTTTTGCAAATTTATGCCAAATATACAAATATATTTTTTAAAATTCAATACCTATCATTAAAACATCATCTATTTGTTTAAATTCGCCTTGCCATTTTCTAAAATCGCGCGAAAAATGTTTCATATATTGAGGCATCGAATATTCTAAATTGTTAAGAATTTCATCTCGTATTCGTATGACTTGGTATTTTCTTCCTTTATCACCGCCTATTTGGTCGGGTAATCCGTCGGAAAAAAAGAAAATTTTATCCGATTTTTGATATTTTATTACATGATTTATAAACGGCTGCTCGTCTTTTTTCTTATTTGGAATACCTCCAATGGCTTTGGGGCTACCTCTGTATTGCGACAATTCTCCATCGCGCAAATAATATAAGGGACGGTGCGCACCCGAAAATTGCAATTCATTTTTGGTTTTATTGATTTTGCATAAGGCTATATCCATTCCATCGCGGGCATTAGCACCTTCTTGGTCTTGCTTTAAGGTTGTTCTTACCTCGGCATGCAAACGGTCTAATACTTCTCCGGCGGTAAACTCTTTATCGTGGTCAACTATGTTGTTGAGTAAAAAATAGCCAATAAATGACAGCAACGCACCCGGAACTCCGTGTCCGGTACAATCTACGGCTGCTATATAGATATTGTCGCCGCGTTTGAAGAACCATGGAAAATCGCCACTTACTACATCGCGCGGTTTGTAAAGTATAAATGAGTTGGGTAAGTATTCGTGTATGAGCTTGTTGTCGGGCAAAATGGCTTTTTGTATGCGCTGAGCGTAATTGATGCTGTCATTGATTTTTTTGTTTTTATCAATGATTTCGGCTTCAATTTTTTTCTGTTCGGTTATATCGTGGGCTACTAAAAGAATGGTTTCCAAATCGCCATCTTCGCTGTATTCGGGTATTGCATTCAATTGCATGTAGCGATGTCCTAAGTTTGATTCAAATTCAAATTCGGCTTCTGCTTTTTCGGGTTTAAACGCTATTTTTTCAATTGTGGTTTTAAATACTCTCGAAATGGTGGTTTCTAAACCTACTTCATCAATGGTTCGCCGTATTAAATTTGATTTTCTTACACCCGTATATTCTTCTACTTTTGGATTGACATAGAAAAAGCGTCCTTCTAAATTGATACGCATAATCATATCAATACTATTTTCGGAAAGGGCTTGCATTTGTCCGCTCATGCGTTGTGCTTTTTCTGCTATTTTGCGCACCGTAATATCGCGTGTATTGAAAATAATTCCGGCTATTGCTGTATTGTTTAAGAAATTGCGTCCGGTCGATTCGAGCCAAAGCGTTTCTTCTTCGTTTTTAGTATATTGATATTCAAATGTTTTTGGAATTTCCGGATTTTCAAGCAATTCAAAGAATATTCTTTTGGTAATATTATTTTCCGAAATATGAACGGTTTCAAAAGCACTTTTTCCAATAATTTCTTCGGGTGCGTATCCTAAAATATTTTTTACCGAAGGACTTTCGTATTTTACTATGCCGTTTTCATCGTATATTGAAATTACTTCCGAAGCATTTTCGAGTAGTGAATGGAGGCGTTTTTGGGAGTTTTCTACTTCTTTTATTTGCTTTTCCAAATTAATGTTGGTTTTTTGTAACTCTTCTTGGGTAGCTCGCATTTCTTCGGCATTTTGACGCAGCTCTTCTTCGTTTTCTTTTAATTCTTCGGTCATTATTCGGGCTTCTTTCAAAAGTTTTTCCGTTTTGGCATTTACTTTCAAATTAAAAACCGTTTGAGCTATAATGGTGGCTAACTCGCGTACAAATTTAATGGTTAATTCGGGGATTTCTTCTTCTAAAGATGCAAATTCTAAAATACCTTGTAATTTTTCATTGCTTATTAAAGGTACAATTAAAATGGTTTGTGGTTTTCTATCGCCTAAAATGCCCGAAGTTATGGTTACGTAATCCAAAGGTATTTCTTTTCTATAAATGTAATCCATTTCGTAAGCGCATTGCCCGATTAAGCCTTGTCCTACTTTAAACTCTTGCGAAATGTATTTTTTTCGATTGTAAGCATAAGTGGCTATATTGATTAATTTATCGGTATCGTCGTCGTACAAATAAAATGCGCCTTGAATGGCTTTTGTGTAATCAATTAAATTAACGGTGGTTTCGTAGGCTAAAGTATCTATATTATTGTGTAGCCTAAGTATGTTTGAAATGTGGTCTTTGCCTTTGGCTATCCAGTTTTGTTCATTTTCCTTATTTTCAGTAAGTTCCAAATTGGTTTTCATTCTTAAAAGAGCTTTTCCCAATTCGTCGTCTTCTTCTATTTCGTCAAATCGAATTGAAAAATCTTTTTTTCCAATTAAATTGGCAAAACGTGCATTTTTTTGAATTTTTGTATTGAGTTCTTCTACTTTCGACTTTAATTCTTTATTGATTTGTTCAGATGCAACGGTGCGAATATAAATTATTAGTGCTATAACAAAAGGAACTAAATCTAATAAAATATTATGAGGATTATCGGCATGGAAACGTAAAATATCTGTTACCGATAATGTATAATTTTTTGTTAAAAACTCCAATGCCCATGAGAACACAGGAAAAAGCAAGCCAAAAGAAAACCCCAATAAAGTTTGGCGTTTTACATAACTCGATTTCCAAAAAGAGTTTTTAATATCGGAATAATATTTATATTCTTTTGCCATTTATATTTAAAAGCATATAATAAAAAACTATATTCAAAAATACATTTAATTATTCAAAAATAAAAAATTTATATTATAAAATGAAATTTTTATACTTAATTTTTAAAATAATATTGATTTTAATTAAATTTTATTAGTAATTTATTGATTATTATTACTTTATAAAAAATAAAAATTTACTAAGAAAGTTGAATTGTCCATTATTTTAAAAGCCCAAATTTACAAAAAAAAATATTTTTTCAATACAATTCTCATTTTTTTAAATATTTTTTTTAAAATTTATAGAGTTAAAAAAAATTTTCACATTGCAATTTATTCAAATACAAGTATTTAACTGCATCTAATTTTAAAAAAAATATTTATTTTTTTTATGTTTTCAGATAAAAAAAATATGTTTTGAGCATTTAATTATTTTTGCAAGTTTAGTATTTCTTTTAATTTTTTGCAAAAAAAAATGAAAATTATTCAATTATTTTTTATTTTTTTTTGTTTATTTGCATTGTTGTTTTTATTGTTAAATTACTGAGTGTATTTATTTTGTTTTCGTTTGTAGCTTTTTTTTAAGATACTTTTTTAATAAAAAAACTACTTTTCATTTTTATATTTTTAGGTTACTGTACTATGCAAATTATAAATAGTAATGCCAAATTTTCATCGATTGTAGATATTGGAATAAAACTGAAATCTAAATTTGATAAAACTCAAATGCCTTTTTTGCCCTCGCATAGAGGAATCAACTCTGTTACAGCTATTAACATTGATGAAATAGCTAAAAAAATGAATTTTAACAGCCCCGAAATTCAAAATTATCCTCCCGTTGAAGGCATTTGGAAACTTAGAAATCAAATTAATAGCCATTATTTTGATAATACTGCAAATAGCAACAATATTTTTATTTCTATTGGGAGTGTTTTGTCGCTAAATATCACATTTTCAATACTTAATATTAACGAAGTTTTGTTGCCACAATTTTTTTGGGGTGCTTATGCAGCTATTCTTAAAATTAATAAACTCAAATTTTCTACGTATTCCGATTTCAATTTTCTGCTCGAAAATAAAGAAAAGCTTAAAAATAAAGCCGTAATTATTTGTGAACCTTCCAATCCTTTAGGCACGTGCGAAAGTGATAATAAAATATTAAATTTGATTGCTGAATTAGATAAAAATCAGATTGTTTCAATTGTCGATTCGCCTTATCGAAGAGTTTTTCATTCCGATATTGATTTTTATAAAAAAATGTTGGATTTTAATAATGTTATTCTTTTAGAAAGTTTTAGTAAATATCTGGGTTTGAGCGGACAACGTATCGGTTTTTTGTATTGCAACAACAAAGATTTTAACGAAGAATTTCGCATTAAACTGCTTTATGCGACCAATGGTGTCAATGCTTTTGCGCAAAATTTGGTTTTTGAATTGCTTTCCACGCCACAAGGCAAGCAAGTTATTGTTGATTTTTTAAATTCTACAACTCAAGCTATTCAAAAAAATATCCTTTTTTTGCAAGAAAATAATTTGCTGGCAACCGATTTATATCAAAATTCTATGCCCGTTGGAATTTTTGCGGTTGTGAATAAATCGCAAGATTTGCTTTTTGAAAAAAATATTGGAGCGGTAAGTTTAAGTTTCTTTCATCAAGACAAACAGAAATACAAAGATTTTTCGCGTATTTGTGTTTCGCTTGATAATCAACTCTTTGAATCTTTTTTTTCAAAAGTTTTTTTGTAAAATTCTCAATAAATTAATTTCAAAAGTATTTTGTAAACAATTGATTTATACCAAACTGCTTTCAAAATATAGAAAATAAAATCGCACGCAAAGTAGCTGGTGAGGCAAGATATATTTATTTGCTCTTTAGTATTTTTGCATGAAATTATTAATTCAGATAGCGGCTTAAAAAAAATTGGCTTAGTACTTAATTTTCAAATTCTTTTTTCATTTGCATAAAGAATTTTATAAAGAAATAAATTTCGTTGATGGAAAAATTCATCAGCGAGTTTTGTATTTCGTTGGCAAGTTCTAAAAGCAGTGAAGAATTGAACTGATGTGCCAAATGAAAGAGTTTATTTTTTGCAATTTCAATTTTTTCAATTGATATAGATTGATTTAAGTCTTCCCAAATAGGAAATAATTCGGTATTTGCATGGTGCAGGAATGCAGGTAAATTATTTTCTAACGAAAAAAATATTTTTTTCAAAAATTGGGTGTTATAAACACTACTTAAATGGTCGAAACTTGAAACTTTATTGTACAAAGGCAATTGCAAATAAACTTCGGTGCCGTTTCCTTCTTTGCTTTTGATGTTTATTTTTCCGGCATTATTTTTTATAAATTCATTTGTTAAAATTAGTCCAAGTCCGGTTCCTACTTCGTTATCAGTTCCATGCGAAGAAAAACTTTTTTCGATTTTAAATAAATTTTTAAGTATATTTTCGGGTATGCCAATTCCACTATCCGAAATACGGATTTCGACAGTGAGGTCGTTAATTTGTTGTGTAAAAATTTGAATTTTCCCGCCGCTGTTTGTAAATTTGATGGCATTGCTCAAAATATTTTTTAAAACCAAATTAATTGTGGTTTTATCGACAAAAAGATTGAGCAATTGTGAAGTATGATTTTCAAAAGCTATATTTTTTGCTAATAAATTTGGAGTAAAAAGGTTGTAATTTTCGTTGATAAGTTCGTTCAAATTCAAGATTTGGGGCGAATATTTAATTTTATCGGATTGTAAATGTGTCCAAACCAAAAGGTTTTCGAGTAAATTGTGTGTATTTTTTGTAATTTCAAAAATTGTTTTAATTGTATTTTCGAGTTTTTCGGGCGAAAATTCTTTAAAGTTATTGTTCAAAAGTTCTGAATAGGCAACAATCGAATCGAATGGATTTTTTAAATCGTGGGTTAAAATAGAAATCAGTTTGTCTTTTGTGGCATTGTTTTCGGTCATGTATTGTTCAAATTTCATTTGCTCGCTAATGTTGATTACAATACCCGTAATGCGAATATTTTCAATGTTTTGAGCTACAATTTTTCCAACATCATAAAACCAAACGTAATTGTTTTCGCTGTTTTGTATTCTGTATTTGCATTGATACACAGGCAATTCGCCGTTTAGGTGTTTTCTAAAAGCGTCCATAGTGTTTTCGTAATCTTCGGGGTGTACCAATTTTGTAAAATCGGTATAATGTTTGAACCGTTCGGTCGGAAAACCAAGCATTTGGGCTTTGTTTTGGTTAAAAAACACTTTTCCAGAAGGCAATTCGAGTTCCCACCAAGCTAAGTTTCCCGCGCTCATGGAGGCTTCAATTCGTTGATTGAGCTGCAAAATTTCTCGTTCGGCTTTTTTCTGAAAGGTAATGTCTTCTACTATGGTGCGCATGTATTTTTTGTCTAAAAAGCCGTCAATGAGCAAGTTGCTGCGGAGTTTTAAAAACTTTTTTTCGTGTTTAGAATCGTATGCTACCAGTTCTAATTCTTGGTCTTGTTGTAATTGTTGGCTTTTGAAAACGGTTTGTTGGTGTTGAATGTAATCGTCTTCAAATTTTTGGTCGATAAATGAAATGAACGATTTGTTTTTCAACAAAATAGGTGATAATCCGAAAATACGTAAGGCTTCGGCATTAAAGTCGAGAATGATACCCGATTCGTCGAGTTTTAGATAGCCAATGGGCGCATTGATAAATAAATCGGTAAAACGAATTTTTTCCAATTCCATTAATTGCTGAGTTGCTTGCAATTGGTCGTTTTGCAATTCCAATTCTATTTGCGATATTGAAATTTCTTCTATCAATAACGAAATATCTTGTTTGTATTTTCCAATATTGTATTCTACTTCGCTTGAAGTAAAAAGCTTTTGCGCTTTGTCTTTTAATTTTTTTAGCTTTTCATTCATTCAAAATACTTTTGGATTGTTAAATTGTTAAATTGTTATTCTTTTTATTAAATAATTGAATTTTTAAATA
>DYNA01000252.1 GCA_020721325.1 Paludibacter propionicigenes | reverse complement strand
CTACGTTCAAATTTGGGTTCAATTGCGAAATAGCACGCAAATAATTCGATTTTGCGTAAGCGAAAACCTTATTTTTCACAATTTCAGCTATCGTTTCGGGTTTTGTGTCGGGTAAATTTACAAAAACACTGTCGTCAATATTTTTAAATAAAAATACCAATTTACTTTTTTCTTTTGAAAACGTATATTCTTCTACCAACACATCTGCCGAAAAAATATTTTCCGGTTTTATGAATTGAATGATTTTTTCATTAGCTAAAAGCGTTTCTATTTGCTTTGAATTTTTAAGCGAAAGCAAAACTTTTTGGTGCAAACCGGCAAAACTTCTGCTGGTTATCAATACATTGGCTTGCATAATTTCGGTTTCGGTCAGGGATTGTGAAAGTAAGATTTGACTTTCAAATTCATTGGCTGAAATGACTTTTCCGGTGGCTAAAACTACATTGCTATCGCTTGAATTTGAGGCGTTTGCAACTAATTCTACTAAACTACCTTCCATAATTTCAGCCAAACCTCCGGCATTTAACACAAAAGTAGTGTCGCTTAAATAGTTTTTGGCTTTATACCATTCTTTGTTTTCATTTTTCGCACCAAGCGATGAATTATTGAAAACAGCTTCGTTCACATCACCCTCAATTTGAGGCGTTTGTCGCGGTACAATGATAGCCATTTCCGATTTTATACCATCAAAAAGCATCGCATAATTAGAATTTGAAGAACGTTGCATGGCTTTGCTAAAGGCATAAGAAAGTGAACCAACCGCATTTCCTTGCATATCAGATGTTTCACTATTTGTTTCATACGCCGATGAGGCACTAATCACTACAAGCGAAGCTAAATTATTAATGTCAAAAGCCTGAGATTCAATCAATCCGGGTGTTTTCATTTTGAGCGGACTTGGCTCAGAACCCTTTGATACTGTTTTATCTTCGTTGGGCGAAATAAATGAACGAAAACGCTCGTTTCCACGCGAAATGGTGCCGGAATAACAAGCATCGACCTGTAATAAAACTTGTCCTTTTTTGCCTAATTTTGTACGGATTTTGGTCAATAAAATATTCAATTCATCGTCTGTTAAATGTTTTTCACCTAAATAGTTTTTTGGTAAAAAATAAGGTGTATCGTAACAAACAATGGTTTCGTCTGTTCCGTCAGTTTCGTCGCCGTTTTGGTCTTTTATGCCTATTCCATGTGATGAAAAATGAATTATTACTACATCGCCCTCTTTAATTTTACTTATCAAATTGGTTTGTAATTCATTAATAATCAAATCTTTGGTAGCATTTTCATTTACCAAACTAATTATATTTTCAATTCTAAAACCATGCTTGACAAGTGCATTTTTTACAAACGCAACATCGTTTGTAGAGCTTATGGCAGGAATGTTGGCTTCTTGAAAACTGCCAATTGCCACTATCAAAGCATGTTTTGTTTGCGAAAAAGAATTTAATACATTAAAAATCAGCAAACAAAAAAGAATAATTCGATACGTTTTCATGTTTTAATTGTTCTTAAAAAAAAAGTGATAATAAATTATATTTTATGGTAAAAAAAATATACTCAAAATTAAAAAAAGTTGTATTGAAATTTTATTTTTTGTATTACAAAAATAGTTCTTTTTTTTATGAAAAAAAAAGTTGTTTAAAAAAAGTTAATTTTTTGTTTTTTAATAAAAATTTAGGAATAAAAAAAATAGAGTTGAGTTTATTTCTGCATTCGTTCAAAAAAAAATAACGACCGATTGTTTTAATCAAAATAAAAAAAGTGAAAAAAAAATTTTTTTTCACTTTTCTCATCATATTTTACCGTTTTAATTTTTCAGTCTTTACTTTTTTCAATTCTAATTCGCGCATCTACGGCAATTACTTTTTCGGGCGAACCCAAAAGCGGGTTGATGTCCATTTCAAAAATTTCGGGGGCAATCTCCAAAAGTGCCGACAAGCGAGCCAAAATTTCGGCAAATTGCTCTTCATTTACACCTTTTTGTCCGCGCGCTCCTTTAATTATGCCATAACTTTTTAGATTTCTTATCATTTCTTGGGCTTCCAGTTTAGTAATCGGGCAAAGTTTTGTTCGCACATCTTTCAAAATTTCGATAAAAATTCCACCCAAACCACACATGAGCAAATGCCCAAAATCGCCTTCGCGTTTTGCGCCCACAAAAAGCTCGATGCCGGAAAGCATCGGCTGAATTAAAATTGCTGTGGTGTCTTTTATTTGTATCATTCGTTCAAACTCCAAAGCTGCTCGTTCTGAGGTAGTTACATTTAAAACTACGCCTCCCACGTCAGATTTGTGAACGGGACCAATTACTTTCATTACAACCTGAAATCCCAGATTTTGAGCTATTTGCAAGGCTTCGGCTTGGGTTTTGGCTACACCTTCGCCTGCACGCAAAATTCCGGCGGCATCGAGTAAATTTTGAATTTGTTCGGGTTGCAAATATCCGTTTTCAGCGGAAGCGATAACTTTTCTAATTTTCTCTTTATCAATTAAATAATCTTCTTTTTCAAAAGAAACTTTTTTTGCGGAAGCGAAAACTTTTGAAAGGGCATTCCCAAAAATCACCTCATCGGGAAAGCAAACATTTCCTTTTTTTACAAATTCTTCAATTTCATTTTTTACATTCACAACCGAAGGAAGGATAGGAAAAATGGGCTTTTTAGAAGTTTTCATTTTCTGGTGCAAAAGCTCATACACATCGAAAACGGGCGAAAGTCCGGGGCTACCGAAAATGACCGCCATTCCGTCAATGTGCGTAAATTTGCTTTCGCAAAAATCAAGAATATCGCCCAATTGCGCTGCCGTGCCGGTTGCCAAAAAATCAATCGGATTGGAAACAGACGAGCCGGAATACAATTTTTCGAGCAATTCCGGGCTGTTGATGGGCGGAATTTTCAAACCGCCATTCGACAAAGCATCGGTGAGCATTACTGCCGGACCGCCGGCATGTGTTATAATGGCAATGTTTTCGCCTTTGAGCGCAGGCAACATGAAAATCGAAGCCACCGTTGTCAGCTCTTCGCGACCGTAGCAGCGCACGATGCCGGCTTTTTCAAACAGCGCATTTACAGCCACATCGGGGCTTGCGAGCGCGCCCGTGTGTGAGGACGCCGCGCGACTGCCCGCTTCGGAGCTGCCCGCTTTGATGGCTGCAATTTTACAGCCTTTGGCAATGAGCGAACGTGCATGTTTGAGCAATTTTTGGGGTTTATTTACACTTTCTATGTATAAAAGTTTCACTTTTGAGCTGTTTTGTGCATCAAAAGTGTCGTCAAGGTATTCCAAAATGTCTTCCACGCCCAATTGTGCCGAATTTCCGACCGACCAAACACTGGAAAACTTAAGTCCCTTAGCCATAGCCGATTCGATAATGAAAACCGCCGTTGCACCCGAACCCGATACAAAATCGACGCCTTGTGTACTCAACTCAGGAATGGGCGTTGTGAAAACTCCGTTGTAGTTTGTATTCAACAAACCAATGCAGTTAGGTCCTATCAATGAGCCATTTACACTTTCTATGATTTCAACAATTTTGTTTTCTAAGTCAGCTCCCTCATGGCTTTCTTCGCTGTAACCGGCTGATATAATGATAAATCCGCGTGTTTGCTTTTCTGTTGCCAAAATTTGCACCGTTTCGAGCGTAAATTTGGCTGCAATGGCAATAATAGCCAAATCTACTTGCGGCAATTCTTTGACACTTTTGTATGATTTAATGCCTTGAACCGAGTCGGCTTTTAGATTTATTACAAAAAGTTTTCCGGTAAAATTTCCGTCAATTAAATTTTTTACGATTTTTCCGCCCGGAGTTTGCACATTGTCGCTCCCGCCTACAACGACTATGCTTTGCGGATTAATTAAGTTATTGTTTATCATAGTTTTATAAATTGTAAATTCTTTTTTTATTTTTCTTTACAGAATTTTTTTTTACAAAAATAAATAAAATAAAAAAATAAATTGAATGTTTAAAAACATTCAAAAAAATAATTATTTTTATTTTGTTCTATTTTTTAAACTCTTTTATAAACATTTTAATCAAAAAAAATTTATAATTTAAAAGATTAGTTTCTTGGTATTATCATTTATCGATTCTGGCTTCTATGCACATAAAAACGATGTAAAATATTAAAAAATTGTTTTTAAATTCACTTAATAATTTATAAATCAAAAGTTTATAATTTGCCATATTTTGAAAACATGGTGAAATTATTATTTTTTAACATTTTGTAATAAGTTGAAAATCAATTTGAAATAAAAAAAAACGCACGCGTGCGTTTTTTTTGTAAAGAAAATTTTGTATAATTTTGCAAAATGAAAACAAGCCGATAGTATCAACTACCGACTTGCCCAAAATTAACTTATTATAAACAGAGGAATTGCAGTTCCTCGCTAAAAAAATTTTCGCAATGATACAAAAAAGTTTTTTAATTGCAGCAATTTTTGCACAAAAAAATAGTTTATTTTTCGTAGCAGGAATATTTGCTATTTTATTGATTATGTCTTCGTGCATTAAAGAATCCTCAACACTTACAGAGTTTGTAGTTACAAATGAGTCTCGTAAAGATATAAAACTTAAAGTATCTCACTTTAAAACTAACTATTATGGAACTGTTGACACTACATTTTCAATAAAGGCAAATTCTAAATTAGAATATAGTTATGGTGGGGGAATTGGTTCTCAGACAGATGAAGATTTTGAGTTTAAATCGAAATAACTCAAGGACGAACATAACAGGCAACTTGAAATAACTGCGGGCTATCGCCCTTGCTATTCAAGTTGCTATCCGTTGTGTTCAATTAAAAAAAGCATTCTTTTATAAAGAACCTATCAAAAACGGTTTGGGTTCTTTTTTTAGAAAAAAATCTAAAATTCCTTTTTTTAGTTTTACCTTTACACCCGAAAAACAACAGAACTTTTAACATTTATAAATTATGCCCGAAATAAACAATACCGTAAAAAATGAATTTTTGATTCGCTTTGGCGAAAACGTAAAACGCCTGCGCAAACAAAAACGCCTTTCGCAAAAGCAGCTCGCCGACCGCATCAACGGCGATGTTACCAAAATAAGCCGAATAGAACGAGGCGAATACGATTTTAAAATCTCTTCGGCTCTAATCCTTGCCAATGCCCTCGATGTGCAAATTTGTGAATTGTTCAATTTTGAAGAAATCG
>DYNA01000251.1 GCA_020721325.1 Paludibacter propionicigenes | reverse complement strand
AACAATTTAACAATTTAACAATTTAACAATTTAACAATTTAACAATTTAACCATAAAACCATAGAACAATAGAAATTATGGGAAAAGTAACAGGTTTTTTAGAATATAAAAGAGAAGTGGCTGAAACAAAGCCCATTGAAGAGCGTATTCAAAATTACAACGACATATATTTTTCGTTTACCAAAAGAAAAACCGAGCGACAATCGGCGCGTTGCATGGATTGTGGCGTACCGTTTTGTCATAATGGTTGCCCTTTGGGAAACAATATTCCCGATTTTAACGATTTGGTTTACAAACAAAGTTGGGAAGAAGCTTATAAAATGCTCAGTTCCACCAATAATTTTCCGGAATTTACCGGAAAAGTTTGTCCCGCACCTTGCGAAGAGGCTTGTGTTTTGTCAATAAACAATTCGCCAACGGCTATTAAAACCATTGAATACAACATCATTGAGCAGGCTTTTGCAAATGGCTATGTGTATGTAAATGAGCAAATTATAAAGACCGGATTTAAAGTAGCTGTTGTAGGTTCGGGTCCGGCGGGTTTGGCGGCTGCGGCTCAACTCAATTTAGCCGGACACGAAGTAACTGTATTTGAGCGAGATGAGAAAATCGGAGGCTTATTGCGTTATGGTATTCCCGATTTTAAACTCGAAAAATGGCTGATTGATAGGCGTTTAGAAGTAATGGAAAAAGCCGGAATTGTTTTTAAACCCAAAACCAATGTTGGCGTGGACATTTCGGCAGAAGCTTTGCTCGAAAATTTTGATGCGGTGCTTTTAGCCGGAGGCAGCACCATTCCTCGCAATTTGCAGGCGAAAGGACGCGAAATTTTCGGTGTTCATTTTGCTATGGATTTTTTAAAACAACAAAATCAATTTATTGGAAATGAACAAATTACCGGAAAAGAAATTTCTGCAAAAGCAAAAAATGTTTTGGTAATAGGCGGAGGCGATACGGGTGCGGATTGCGTAGGTACGAGCATTCGGCAGGGCGCGAAATCGGTTTTGCAAATTGAGCTTTTGCCAAAATTGCCCGAAACCGTTTCGAGTGAAAAATCGTGGCCTGAATGGCGACAAGTTTTGCGCACAAGTAGCTCACATTTAGAAGGTTGCAAGCGTGAATGGAGCGTTTTGACAAGAGAATTTTTTGCCAACGAAAACGGTGAATTGAAAGCCGTAGGATTGGTGGATATTGAATGGAAAAAAGAAAATGGGCGAATGATTTTTGTAGAAAGACCCGAAACCAAACGCATAATTGATTGTGAATTAGCACTTTTGGCAATTGGTTTTGAAAGTCCGCAGCATGAGGGGTTGCTAAATAATTTGGGGGTAAAATTTGATGAGCGCAAAAATGTAAACACTCAAAATTTTCAAACTTCGATAAAAAAAGTTTTTGCCGCCGGCGACATGCGAACCGGTCAATCGCTTGTGGTTAAGGCTATTTCGGAAGGTCGCGAAGCTGCTTATCAAATTGATGTGTTCCTTACCGGAAATTCGGTTTTGGAGTCGAAAAACCATTCGTTGATAAACATTCGATAATTGAAATATACGGCAAATGTTTATGAATTTGCACTTTTGTTTTTATGTAATTATTTAGTAATTAAAACTTTGCCAAAGTTTTTTAACTTTGGCAAAGTTGCAGTATAGCAATAAATTTGCGGATTTTGGTGAAACTTTAAAATTTTTTATTCGATTTGTTTTACTTTTCCCGAACCCACCGATTCTACATTTATAACCGGATTGCCCAAGTAATGAACGTCGCCACTGCCTACTAATGAGGCATTTAGCTTTTTAATGGCTTTGCAAAATACATCGCCGCTTCCGGCTACCGAAATAGAAACTTCATCAAAAGCCATGTTTTGGGAATCGATGTTTCCACTTCCGCTAATGTCTGAATTTAAAGTAGTTGCATTTTTTCCGGCAATTTTAATATCGCCACTTCCGGCTATTTCGGCATGTACTTTTGAAATTTCTAATTTTTTTAAATGAATACTTCCACTTCCGGCAATAGAAAGCGAAATTTTGTCGTTTTTGAGGGTCGATTCACCCCAAATATTACCACTTCCGGCTATGTGCAAGCCATTAATTTCGGGTACGGTAATGTAAATTTTCACTTTACCCAAATTTGCCCAATTACTTTTGGTTTTTATTTCTAAAGTTGAGCCGTTTACTTTGGTTTCAATTTCTTTCAAATCGTCGCTATCGGCTTCAATTTCAACTTTTTGTGGCGCACCTTGCGTTATATACAAGTCGGCGGAAATTGCCAATTCGATTTCATTAAAAGCTTTTAAGTTTCGAGTTTCTTTTTCGTTTGTTTTAAATTGAAAGCTCAATAATACTAAGCTTAAGGCAAGTAAAATAACAATTTTTGATTTCATTTTGTCAGATTTTTTTTAAGTTTATAAATAATTTTAATTCTTTTATTTTTTTACACAATCGTTCGTTAAATATTTGTGTAATTATTTAAAAATCAATAAAATGCTACAGAAAAAATAATATTTTGTTCATTTATTGAATTTGTGATTATTCGTTATTCACGGTAAAAAAATAATGCTCTATTCATAAGGGAATAAGGTTTTATTTTCATCTTAATTGAATCTTTACTAAGGGAATAAGGTTGATTTTCAATCCCTTATTCGCTTAGTAATCAAAAATAAAACTTTTTCTTCCCTTATTCCTTTATTTCTTTTTTTAGAAAAACAGAGAGATTTTGAGTTTTATTTCTGCATTTGTTCAAAAAAAATAACGAACTATTGTTTATAAAAACGAGTTGTTTTTTTGAACGCTGCAAAATGAAATAAAATTAACTTTTTTTTTATTTTTTTTGAAAAAAAACAAAAATTGAGTTTAAAAAATTTCTAAAAAAAGATATTTTTTTTTAAAAATAGAATTTAAAGTTGTAGTATTTTAATAATTCAATGATTTTTTTTTTTATATAAAATATTTTTTTTTATGTAAAATAATGAAATTTAGATTTTTACACAAAAATGAAAATACTACAAGTTCGTAATATTGAAGTTGAAATGTTAAATTTTTTAATGAAAATGAAAATATTTTTATATTGAAATATATTGATTTTTAACTATTTATAAACGAATATATGAAAATGAATTGATTTTATGTTTGGAAATTCAAAATATTCAATTATTTTGCAGCATTAAAAATTACATTTATTTTTTTTAAACCATACAATAAAAAAATTATGAAGAAACTTATATTTAGCTTGATAGCTATTTTGTCCGGATTGAGCGTTTTAGCCGGTGGTATTGTTACAAATACCAATCAAAGTGCCGCTTTTGTACGTATGCCTGCCCAAGATGCAGCCATTGGAATTCATGCAGCTTATCACAATCCGGCGGGTTTGACAAAACTTGCTGAGGGTTTTCATTTACAGTTAAATAACCAATCCATTTTTCAAACAAAAGAAATTGAAAGTACTTATGAACCTTTGAATAACAAAACTTATGTAGGCGATGTGAAAGCTCCTTTGTTTCCAAGCTTTTATGCTGCGTATAAAACCGGAAAAATGGCTTTTTCGTTGGGTTTCAATCCCATAGGTGGTGGTGGTGGTGCCGAGTACAAAACCGGTCTTCCTTCATTTGAGCAAGCTGTTTCTTCTATCCCTGCAAGTTTAACTGCCGCAGGAATACCAACAAACGAATATAGTGCAGATATTTATTTTAGTGGAAGCTCTGTGTATTGGGGTTTACAATTTGGTATTAGCTACGAAGTAAGCGAAATGCTTTCGCTTTATGCTGGCGCACGTTACATTATGGCTAAAAATACTTACGAAGGTCATATTCATGGCATTATGATTAATCCTATTAAAGATTTGAGAGCACTTGGACAGCCTAATTATACTGGAACTATGGTTTCTGCTACTCAATTTTTTACGGATTTATCGGAGGCTTCAACTGCTGCTTCTGGTTCTGCTGCTTCTGGTGCTGCCGGAATGCAACCTTTAATTGCTAATTATGGTAGTTTAACTTTTGCAGAAGCTGAAAGTTCAGGAATTATTACTTCTACACAACGTGCCCAAATGGAAGGTGGATTATTGGCTTTTGGTGTTCCTCAAGCTTCAATTAATGCTATGACTTTAACTATAGCTCAAGGTACATATACTTCAATATCAAATCAGTATGCAAGTGCTGCAACAGTAGCTACTTACAATGCCGCAGCAACCAAAGACATGGACGTAGATGCTGAACAAACCGGAAATACAATTGCTCCTATTTTGGGCGCACATTTGACTTTAATGGAAGGCGATTTGAATATTGGCTTGAAATATGAGTTCAAAACTCCTCTCGAACTAACCAATGCTACCGTTATTGATGGTACAGGAATGTTCCCTGACGGTCATGTTTCGCCAAGCGAAATGCCTTCTTTGCTTTCGGTAGGTGTGGACTATAAAATTATGGACAATTTGAGCTTAGCCGTTGGTTATCACCAATATTTCGACAAAAGTGCAAAATATGGTAAAACCGATGCCACTGGCGCGTACATTACCAACGAAACCTTGATGGACAACAACAATTGGGAACTTGCCGTAGGCTTGGAATATGCAGTAAACGACAACTTTTTATTAAGTGGCGGTTGGTTAAAAACCTCTACGGGTGTTACTTTGGCTTACCAAACCGATTTGAGCTACAGCTTAAATACCAACACAATAGCATTAGGTGGAAAAATTTCATTATCTCCTGCAATGGCTATAGATTTAGGTGTTATGAAAACATTCTACGAAGATGGCGAAAAAGATTTCACAGAACCAATGGCTTACAAAGAACTTTATCGTAAAAAAACTTTCACTGCCGGTATTGGTTTTAGCTATACAATTGGTGCTAATAAAGCAGAATAATTTTCTTAATTTGAAAATTTGATTTTATAATTTATACTTTAAACGGTTCTAATTTGAGCTTTTGTTTTTATGTAACTGCTTTGTAATTAGAACTTTGCCAAAGTTTTTAACTTTGGCAAAGTTACCGTTTATAGTATAGAAATTAAAAAAGCTATAATTTGAAAATTTCAGAACAATAAAAAAACCCGAATTTTTCGGGTTTTTTTTATTTTATAAATTTAAACATTTTTTTATTTTAAAATTTAAAAAATCAAATTTTCAAATTATTGAATTAGATTTTCAGATTTTCAAATTAATGAATTTTCAAATTTTTAAATAAAA
>DYNA01000250.1 GCA_020721325.1 Paludibacter propionicigenes | reverse complement strand
TTTTTTTATTTTCCTAATTTAAAAGGATTTAAAAAAAATGTCATGTAGAGTACAAATTTACACAATTCTCTTTTTTAAATTGTGAAATTTTTTTTATTCATTATTTTTTTAAAACCAAGTAATCAAATAATTAGATAAATTAAGCTATTTAATGAAAAAAAATTTTTAATAACAAAAGCAAAAAGCATAAGATGAAAGGCACAAAAAGGTTAATTGTTGGTATTTTGTGTGAATTTTTTAGTGTTCTTTGTAATAAAATATTGATTTTCAGTTAGAATTGAGTCTAATAAACAAGCATAAATGAGTTTATTAGAAAAGTTTTTTTTAAATATATTTTTTAAAACAAAAAAAAATTATAAATTAGCTGCATGAAAAAAACAGACTTTTTTTGAAAAAAATAGGATAATACAGCGATTAAAAATACCTATTTTTTTGATTTAAAGTATTTTATAAAAAAATTAAGATTTATAATTATCAAAAACAAAAAGCATGAAAGTAACAGTAATTGGAGCCGGAAATGTAGGTGCAACTTGCGCTAATGTATTGGCTCAAAGAGAAATAGCTAATGAAGTGGTTCTCTTAGATATTAAAGACGGGATAGCCGAAGGTAAATCGTTAGACATTTGGCAAACAGCTCCTATTTTGAATTACGACAGTCGTAGCATTGGAGTTACCAATAAATACGAAGATACTGCCAATTCGGAAGTGGTTGTAATCACTTCAGGTTTACCGCGCAAACCGGGTATGAGCCGCGATGATTTAATTTCTACCAATGCCGGAATTGTAAAATCGGTTACCGAAAACGTAGTAAAACATTCGCCCAATGCCATTATAATTGTGGTTTCCAATCCGCTCGACGTTATGACTTACGCTGCTTATTTAACAGCTAAGATAGATTCTAAAAAAGTTTTTGGTATGGCGGGTATTTTAGACACAGCTCGTTACCGCGCATTTTTAGCGGAAGCGTTAAATGTTTCGCCAAAAGACATTCAAGCTTTGCTTATGGGCGGACACGGCGACACGATGGTTCCGCTGCCTCGTTACACAACCGTTGCAGGTATTCCGGTAACTGAACTTATTGAAAAAGAGAAACTTGACGCAATCATAGAACGTACAAAAAACGGTGGCGGCGAATTGGTAAAATTAATGGGTACTTCGGCTTGGTATGCTCCGGGAGCTGCTGCTGCTCAAATGGTTGAGGCTATTGTTAAAGACCAAAGACGTGTTTTCCCTGTTTGTTCTCTTTTGAAAGGCGAATATGGTTTGAACGACATTTATTTGGGTGTGCCGGTTATTTTGGGCAAAAACGGAATTGAAAAAATTATTGAAGTGGATTTGAATGCCGATGAGAAAAAATTGCTTAACGATTCGGCTGAAGCGGTTAAGACCGTTATGAAAGTGCTTGACGATATGAATATTATTTAATTCTCTAATAATTAAAACTTTGCCAAAGTTTTTTTTATTTTGGCAAAGTTTTTTTTTGAAATTTTGAAATTATTTACTTTGCGTAAAAAAAAAGTAAAAAAATAAAAATTTGATTCGATTTTTAAATTTTTTTGTTTTAAAAATCAAAGAATTGTAAAATTTTAAAAAAACGAAATTGATTGAAATGAAAAAATTAATTTGGTAAAAATTTCAGGTATCTATTTTTAGAATAATTTAATATCTGATTTTTTTCAAATACTATTTTAACAGATTGAAAAAAAAAATAATAACATTTTATCTGGTGTTGATTGTATTTGCAAATTCAAATGCACAGTTTTTTTCTGCATTAGAACAAAACAAAATTTACAAAACATTTCTCGATACCAGTTCAAAAAATAAGAGAGTACTTAAATTTTTATTGCCTTATTTTACCTTAGACCCTCAAACAAGTGTAGCCTTCGGATTCAATATGAATTTTATTTTTAAAACCGATACACTCAATTCTCGTGCTTCAAATGTTTATTTTAATTCAAGTTATTCTTTAAAAAAGCAATTGTCGCTTTTAATAACTCATACGGTATTTAGTAAAAATGAAAACTGGTTATTTAAAGGGCGCATCAATTATCTCGATTTTCCATTAACCGTTTACCAAATTGGCAATCGAACGCAGCCTGAAAGTGCCGAAATTATTTATTCACAAGGTTTTTTGTGGTATCAAAAAATTTTACGCACCATTGCACCTTCCGTTTTTCTGGGATTGCAGTATCGAATTTATTTTATGCAAAATATTCATTCTCAATATTCTACCGCATGGTTTGAAACCACAAAACCTTTAGGCTATTCGGACTTTTTAATCAGTGGATTGGGCTTAAATTTGCGATTCGACAACCGAAACAACACTCAAACCACTACAAAAGGACTTTTTCTCGATGTTTCTCTTTACGATTATCAAAAAAGTTGGGGTAGTGAATACAATTTTGGAACTTTAGATGTCGATTTTCGTTATTTTCGACCACTTTTTAAGAATAAAAAACCGATTTGGGCATTTTGGAGCTATCAAAGTTATTCTTACGGGCAAGTCGTTTGGCAAGAATTGCCTCAAACCGGATTGTTCGGAACTACCAGAGGCTATGTGAAAGGACGTTACCGAGACGACTATTTTTTAGCTTTTGAAAACGAATTGCGCTTTCCATTGTTTTGGCGTTTTTGGGGCGTTTCATTTTTGGGCATTTCCACAGTTCAAAAAAATAAAGTTTTTCCGAAAAAGTGGAATCCTTCAGGTGGTCTTGGATTGCGTTTTTTACTCAAAAACAAAGAGCAAATTTTTACGGGAATAGATTTTGCTTGGGGAGTGCAACAAAATAAAGGAATTTACATGCGTTTGGGACAAGCTTTTTAAAAAAAAAATTAATTTGTATGAAAATCAAAATCCGCATCATAAGTACATATACAAAAAAAAACGACACTTATTTTTTTTTTGCGTTCTTTGTGTTCTTCTTCGTGTTCTATGTGGTTTTGAAATAGTTTAGAACCACAAAGAACACCAAGAAAAAATCACAAAGCACACAAAGAAATGATACTTAATTGAATATTAATTGTTTAGTAAAAAAATAAAAGTGGTGATTATATTTGCATTACTACTTAATTTAAAAGCAAATCTTTTAAAAAAAAATTTTTTCTTTAATTTTTATTGTGGCATCGGGCAGATTACGCCTCAAAGAACCGTACCCAGCAAGTTATATTTACTTTTTTTCTGCAAAAATACACATTTTTGATGAATAATCATAGTTTTTTTGGCTTTTTCTTCGCCTTTCGGCAAAAAAAAAACAAAACGCCATTCGCGCGTTTTGTTTCCCGAAATGCTGTAGGTTGGGTCATGTTTTAATCAGCGTAACAAATTAACAATCAGCATCATGCCGGAATAACGTAAAGTGCTTGGCGGCGGTGGCTGGTGGGTGGCTTGCGTAGCGAACGAAACAAGCTGCCTACCAGCCACTGACCGCTAAGTGCGATGTTATCGTTTTCCATTTTTATTCATTATCAATTATTTATATGCTATTATCTATTAGTTCAAGCGTTTTTTCTCTGATTTCACATTTTTTATCAATGATTGATTTTATTTCGTTTGAAATTCTATCAATCTCCTGTCTATCAGTAGGAACAGGTAATATTAATTCCATTATTCTGTTTCCTAAAGTTGAAAGTGTTGCCTGAACAAAAGTTTGCTTTGATATTTGTTCTTGAACTACTTTTGAATTTAATAAGTAAAAAAGATAAAATGGCGTTAATTCTTCATTTTCTACAACTCGTATTTTACGTAAATGACTTTGAATTATACATTTAACGTCTAATTTTGAAACCATTGCTGAACGACCAATTAGAAAAGTTCCATCGTTTACAAACAAAATATCGTTTTCCCGAACGTCTTGTGATTTTTTATATTTTTCGTAAATTTCATCGGCAACGGCTTTTACAGGGTCAATTTTTATTTCCCAATTTACTATGTCTGTGGTTCTTACAAATGGAACTTGTCCTGTTCCGTAGTATTGTGAGCCAATTTCGTTACCACGTTTTATTTGTAAAATTCCTTTATTTACTAATTCGCCAATTGTAACTAATTTATATTTTCCGCTTTTTTCTAAATTGATTAATTTTAGTTTCAATTCAGGATTATAATTTTCGGGTATAAAAATATTATCTTTTATTTCCGAAGTTAAAACTGTAAATCCCAAATGACTTTCAGTAAATGGTTCATTGTTTAAAAATTTCTTGAAATTTTCGGCAATATCAGGTGTATCATCATCTAATATTTTTTGATAATTTTTGTCAAGTATAAACGAACCGTCTTTGTTTATTTTATAAATTTCTTTTCCGTTTTTATTATGTCCGATTGCGTTTGCAATAGCCATAAATATTTTTTCTCTTTTTTCTGTTTTCTTTTCCAAAAAAACAATACTCGTTTTTGTATGTGTGCTTGGCTGAAAAGTTTCTTGCGAAAGCGAAACAATACCAATTATTGAAGTATATTTTCGTATAAATTCCCAAATGTAACGGTCTGACGGATTGCCAAATATACCTTCGGGCAACACAATTCCAGCCCTTCCGCCTTCTTTTAAAAGTTGTATAATTCGTTCAATAAAAAGCGTTTGCGGTGGCTGTTTATCTCTGATGTTTTTTGTTAAATTCCACGTTTCACCACCATTATTCCAATAAAACCCTAATTCGTATTGACGCAATAAATCGTTACCCACAACCGGAATTTTTGCACCGAATGGTGGATTTGTTAAAATACAGTCAAAAGTTCCTAATTCTATATGTTTTTGAGTTTCAATATTCCACGTTTTAGGGACTTCTAAACTATTTTCGCAAAAAATATGATATTCACTTTCGCCCAAAAGTGTTAAATAAATTTTCGCAAGTTTTGATAAAAATAAATCTTTGTCAATTCCTGAAATAAAATGTTGATGTTCGTTATTTTTGATGAAATGTTTTAAAATATGTGCAATAAATCCACCACTACCACAAGCGGGGTCTATAATCTTTTCATTTGCTTTTGGTTGCAAAATATCAATCATCATTTGCACAATATTTCGGGGCGTAAAAAATTGGCCATCGCCACCGCGAAATCCTGTTCCGATTAATTCTTCAAAAGCATCTGCAATTATATCTCTATCAGCATTTAACAGAGAATTATTTTCCATTTTAGAAACAATAAACGACAAATCTTTTGCTTGAATTTCAATTGTTTCGTCTGTTTCAAAAAT
>DYNA01000067.1 GCA_020721325.1 Paludibacter propionicigenes | reverse complement strand
CACAATTATAACCTTATTTTTTTTATTCTACAAATTTTTGTCGTACATATTGTTTGTACCAAGTAAATTTTTTTTTTATATTTGCTAAAAATTTCATTTTAAGAACCATTGTTTTAATTTTTTATCTTGCACAATATTTCAAAATGCTGATAACCAAAAATATAAAAATGGCAGATGTTATTCATTTGGATTATACACTGTTACCCATTATTAATCGTTTCGGGATTAATTTGGGATACGGTGAAAAAACAGTAGAAGAAATTTGCCACTTTCATAATGTAAATGTAGATTTTTTTTTAGAAATACTCAATTCTTTTCATGATAAAAATTATTTTCCTGAAAAAAAATTTAGAAATTTTTCGGTAAAATTTATTATCGAATATCTTAAAAGTGCTCACAAATTTTATTTAGAATATAAAGTTCCGAAAATAGAGCGTTTAATTGATAAATTAGTCGAAATGAGCGATTTAAAAAAGAAAACTTTTCTCTTATTAAAAGATTTTTTTCAAGGCTATATTACTCAACTTCAAGCACATATAACTCGTGAAGAAGAAGAAGTTTACCCATATATTTTAAATATTGAAAAAGCTTTTTTAAAAAAAGAAGTAAGTAAAGAATTATTTGATAAAATGCAAATTTACGGGATAGGAAAATATGAAAAAGAGCATGATAATATTGAGGAAAAACTTTTTGATTTAAAAAATATTTTAATAAAATACATTCCGGTTGAAAAAAATAACAATTTATGCAACAATATTTTATCGGAACTTTTTAAATTAGAAGAAGATATAAAAGGACATTCCGAGATGGAAGAACGAGTTATGATACCACAGGTTAAAGTTATGGAAAAAGCTTTAAAATCAGGTAATTATGATGTAAGAAATTAGTTTTAACCTGTTACACAATGAAAATTTTAATTGCAGAAACATCAGATATTATTCGTACCGGAATAAGGTATATTTTGCATGAATTAGATAAAAACCAAATAGTTATTGAACTTTACAAACATGAAAAATTAAAAAAAACGATTGAAAGAGAAAAACCTTATTTGATATTTATCAGCGATGTTTTATTAATTAAAACGTTTGATTTAAAAGCCATTAACAAAATAAAAGAACATTGCATTTTAGTCGAAATTCAAACAGATCTGAAAGAAACGGTTTCAATTTACTTTCAGGATTTTATAAATTTTTATACTAAAAAGGCTGATATTTTAAATATTTTACAAAAATATACCTCTGTAAATACCGAAAAACTATTAAAAATGAACCACGAAAAAATTCTATCGGATAGAGAGATAGAAGTGGTAAAAGAAATAGCTAATGGGCTATCTAACAAAGAAATAGCTGAAAAATTATTCTTGAGCGTTCATACTGTTATTACGCATAGAAAAAATATTACGCAAAAATTGGGTATAAAAACGGCTCAAGGTCTAACGGTTTATGCTATTATTAACAATATTATTGAAATTAATTGATTATTAATTATTTATATTTTTTTTATGAAAAAAGCAAAAAAAATCTTACTTTTTTTAGCCGTCATAATTGTACTGGCTTTAATTATAGGCTTTGGGTTTCTTATATATTTGAAAAACAGAGCTTTACCCGATTATAATCAAAATATAGTTTTGAAAGGAATTGACGCTGATGTAGAGGTTTTGCGCGATAAATATGGCATTCCACATATTTACGCTAAAAATGAAAAAGATTTGTACACTGCCGTTGGTTACATTATGGCTCAAGACCGTTTATGGCAAATGGATTTGCTTAGGCGAGTTACTACCGGAAGACTTTCTGAAATGTTTGGTGAAAAAACAATTGAAACAGACCTTTTAATGAGAGCTTTACAAATGCCGGAAAAGTCAAAAATCATTTTAGATTCCTTACCGATAGAAATGAAGCAATCTTTGGTATATTTTGCCGCTGGAATTAATCAGTACATAGAAAATAATCAAGGAAATTTGCCGCCCGAATTTGCTATTTTAGGCTACAAACCTGAAAAATGGGAACCCATTCATTCAGTAAATTTGATTGGTTATATGGCTTGGGATTTGACTTCGGGTTGGAAAAACGAGTTCATTCTTAGAGAGTTAGTACTAAAATTAAAGCAAAAAAGTACTATTTTTATACCCAATCTTAAAAAACAAAATGGTATTATTTTTCCAGATTTTCAATTAGATACTACCTTAAAAACAGAAACACCTACTTTGCTCGACCAGTCGGCTTTGCTCGAAAAAATGGGCGGAAGTATTTTTTATGGTAGCAACAATTGGGCTGTTTCGGCTAAAAAAAGTACAACTGGCGGTGCTATTTTGGCAAATGACATGCACTTAGGCATTTTTGCCCCCGGAATTTGGTATCAAATGCACTTAGTTATTGATGGAAAATTGAACGTTACCGGACTTGCATTGCCCGGCGCTCCCCATATTGTTGCCGGACACAATGAAAATATTGCTTGGGGAATGACCAACGTAATGCTCGATGAAACAGACTTTTACAAAGAATCAGTTAATCCGGCAAACGAAAATCAGTACAAACTCGATGGACAGTGGAAGGATTTTATTGTAAAAGAAGAAGTTATTAAAGTGAAAGATACTGAAGATAAGAAATTTACATTAAAATTTACCCACAGAGGTCCGGTAGTTTCAGGATTTAAAAAAATTGACGATGATATTATTTCAATGAACTGGATAGGAACACGTTACAGCAACGAACTCCGTACTTTGTACTTATTAAACCGTGCTAAAAATTGGACAGATTTCAGAGAAGCTGTGAGAACCTTTGTTGCTGTAAGTCAAAATGTTATCTATGCCGACAAAGAAGGAAATATTGGCTTGCAAACTTGCGCCGGACTTGCCATTAGAGAAGGCAATGGAATTGACATTTATCCGGGCGATACAAGCCTTTACGATTGGAAAGGTTTTGTGCCTTTCGAGGAATTGCCTTTTACGTACAATCCTGAATGTGGCTACGTAGCTTCCGCAAATAATCGAACCGTTAATGAAGACTATCCTCACTACATAAGTCATTGGTTTTATCCACCTTACAGATTCAATCGAATTGTTGAAATGCTCAACGAAAAAGATAAACTGTCCGTTGAAGATTTTAAAAGAATGCACGGAGATGTTCAATCGCATTTAGTAAAAAAGTTTTTAGGTGAAATAATTGCAACTTTAGCGAAGGAAAAAAAATTCAATCAAACCGAAAAAAATGTTTTAGATAGCCTTAAAAATTGGAACGCTGTAATGGCTAAAAATAAAACTGCACCCACTATTTTTGAGCAATTTGTTATAGAATTTGTAAAATCGTGCCTTTCAGACGAAATAGATACCGATTTATTAAACGACTTGCTTTCGTCAAAAATTATGACCCGAAATTTTATGGAAAATATTTGGGAGGACAAAGAAAATGTTCTTTACGATAACATTTCAACAAAAGATACAAAAGAAAATTTTGAAACAATTGTTATTCAAAGCTTTAAAAATTCAATCTCACATTTATCTGCCACTTATGGAGATAATTTGAGTCAGTGGCGTTGGGGTAAAGTTCACACCATAACTCTTTATCACCCAATAGGTTCTGTTAAAATATTAGATTTTTTATTTAATTTCAATCGCGGTCCGTATGAGGTGGCTGGTGGTTCGCACACCGTTTCGCCCTATTCATATTCTTTAGATGAGCGGTTTGACCAATCTACAAACGGAGCTTCGCATAGGCATATTTACTTGCCAAACAATTGGGATAATTCTCAAACAATCATTCCGACCGGTACTTCGGGTATTCCGGCAAGCGATTTTTACTGCGACCAAACTCAAATGTATATTGACAATCAATATCATAGCGATTTTATTTCGCGCAAAAAAGTTGAAGAAAGTACCGTATTCAAGATGAAATTTACAAAATAAATTTTTCCAATATTTTATAAATTTTTATAATTAACGTTTTTTTTAATATTTTTTTATAAAAAAAGAACATTGTACCGGAAATAATTTTATTTTTCCGGTACATTATTTTATTTTTGTAAAAAAAATTAGTCCACTTCTAACAAAGCTTTGCACAATCTTATGGCTTCCGGTGAGCCGGTATGTTTTCCTTTTGTATCGGAAAGTTTTACAGTAGAAACCCAATTTTGCCCTTCGGGCAAAGCTTCCATAATTTTAACCACTATATTGAGGGGCTTTACGCCTACATCGTTGGTAAAATTTGTTCCAATTCCAAATGACATGCCAATTTTATTTCGGCAAAAATCGGCTATTCGCGAAACTTCTTCAGGATTTAATCCATCAGAAAATACAACCACTTTTGTTTTAGGGTCAATATTTAACGATTGATAATGCTCGATTACTTTTTGTGCAAATTCTAAAGGCTCGCCTGAATCTTGGCGTACACCGTCAAAAAGTTTTGCGAATTTCTTGTCGAAAGCTCTAAAAAACACATCAGATGTATAAGTATCAGAGAGAGCAATGCCTAAATCGCCACGATAAACCTCTACCCAGTGCTCTAATGCCAATTTATTTGCCATTTTATAACCATATTTAGCACCATGGAACATAAACCACTCGTGCGCATGTGTTCCAATGGGCGTTAAATTGTATTTTTTTGCAAAAAAAACATTGCTTGTGCCAATAAAAGCATTCCCACCATATTCTTTTAAGGTTTTCACTACCAAATCGTGAATATTAAAAGAAAAACGTCTTCGTGTTCCAAAGTCGGCAATTTTAACAGCTTTATAGTTGTAATTAACTATCTTTTCTCTTGCAATATCTGATATTTCACTATCAGAATATCTCTCAAAATGATTCATTTTGAAATACAATTCCGAAATCATTGCCATTAGAGGTACTTCCCACAAAATAGTCCGATACCAATTGCCTTCAATAGACACCTGTAAATTGCCATTTGTCTGAATTACACCTATTTCACTGGGGTCGAAACGATAACCTCGTAAAAAATCGAGATAAGTTGGGTCAAGATAATAGCACTTGCGTTGTAAAAAATCTTTTTCATCGGGTTGAAGTTTCAATTCAGCCATTTTATAAATTTCTTTTCGCAGCTCTTCCGCAAAACCTGAGGGAAATTGAGTTTCGGCTCTATTTATAAATTGGTATTTTACTTTGGCACGCGGAAATATTTTTACCACAGCATTTTGCATGGTAAATTTATACAAATCATTGTCTAAAATCGAATTTATCACAGTCAAAAAATTGTTAAGTTAAGATTATTTTTTTTTGCATTAAAAACAAAAATACAAAATTTTATTTGTTTTAATTGGTAAAAAAATTATTTTTGCAAAATAAATTAAAATAAAAAATATTAATTAAAAAAGTATCCAAAATAAAAAAAATATGATAGACGAAATATTAACATTGGTAATGCTTATAGTATTACAAACCGTTTTAGGAATAGATAATTTATTGTACATTTCGATAGAATCGAAAAATGCTCCCCTCGAAAAACAATCTTACATCCGCAAATTGGGTTTATTGCTTGCGATAGTTTTCCGTGTAGCTTTATTATTTATTTTGGTAAAATTAATTGCATTTTTTCAAGACCCTGTTTTAACTTTTAATTTAGAAGGTATTATTAAAGCTAATATGAACATTCACAGCATGATAGTGCTTATAGGAGGAATTTTTATATTGTACATTTCAGTAAAAGAAATCTGGTTAATGATTGATTACGATTTTAGTAAAATTTTAGAGCAAAAACAGAAACCTAAAACATCGGTAAGCAGCATTTTCACTATGATAATTGTAATGAACATCGTTTTTTCGTTCGATTCTACACTTAGTGCCATCGCTTTAACCGATAATTTATGGATTATGGTTATTGGTGTAATAATCAGCGGTTTAATTATGGTTTGGCTTGCTGAAAGTGTCGATAATTTTTTGCAAAAAAACAGAATGTATGAAGTGTTGGGGCTTTTTATTTTATTAATAGTCGGAATTATGCTTTTAACAGAAGGTGGACATTTGGCTCATTTGTATCTATTTGAAAATGAGATTTCTCCAATGAATAAAACCACTTTTTACTTTGTAATAGCCGTTTTATTTTCAATAGACATTATTCAAAGCAAATACAAGAAAAATTTATTGAAAAAGCAAGAGTTAAAACAAAAATTGGCTATTGAAAAACAAAAATAATTTCATTTAAAAATTAACAAATATAGATTGGTACATATTTTGGCTTTAATAAAATAGATTTTCTATCTTTTTACAAAATAAGTTGATTTTCAGTTTATTAAAAAAAGAAAGAAAAACACTTCTTTTTTTTCCTGACAAAAAGTCAGAATAAAAAGTCAAAATAGCAGAAAATATAAATTTTTTAACAAAAAAATAGAAAAAAATGGCAATTCAGTTTGGTGGTTTAAATGTAACCAAAGAAGAAAAAAAAATAGACTTTAACGGAAAATCCGAACACATCAAATGTTTGATAATTGGTTCGGGTCCAGCAGGTTACACGGCTGCTATCTATGCAGCGCGTGCAAATCTGAAACCTGTAATTATTCAAGGAATGCAACCCGGCGGTCAATTGACAACAACTACTGAAGTTGAAAATTTTCCCGGTTATCCTCAAGGAGTTACCGGACCGGTCTTAATGGAAGATTTAAAAGCTCAAGCCGAGCGTTTTGGCACCGAAATTCGTTGGGGAGAAGTAACCTCTGTAGATTTTTCTGTTTCGCCAAAGCGAGTTATAGTTGATGAAAATCAATTGATTACTGCCGATGCCGTAATTATTTCAACCGGTGCTACCGCAAAATATTTGGGCTTAGATGACGAGAAAAAATATGCCGGTTCGGGCGTTTCTGCTTGCGCTACGTGCGATGGCTTTTTCTACAGAGGATTAAAAGTAGCCGTTGTAGGCGGAGGTGATACGGCTTGTGAAGAAGCTACTTATTTATCAGGTTTAGCCGAAAAAGTATATTTAATTGTAAGAAAAGACTTTCTTCGTGCATCGAAAGCTATGCAAGAGCGTGTTTTCAAAAATCCAAAAATTGAAGTGCTTTTCAATCACAATACAAAATCTTTGTTTGGCGACGGGCTTTTGGAAGGGGCGGTTTTAATTAAAAATCAAGGACAAGCAAACGAAGAAGAGGTGAAAATTGGAGTGCAAGGTTTCTTTTTAGCTATTGGACATACGCCAAATTCAAAAGTTTTTGCCGATTACATCGAAACCGATGTAAATGGTTACATTAAAACCATTCCGGGAACTTCAAAAACCAATGTAAAAGGTGTTTTTGCTGCCGGTGATATTCAAGACCCTGTTTATAAACAAGCAATTACGGCTGCAGCTTCGGGTTGCATGGCGGCTTTAGATGCCGAAAAATATTTTGCAGAAATGCACTAAATTGTTTAAAAAATATACATTTAATTCATTCATTTTATCCGAATTCTTTTTTTATTTTGTTTAAAATGAATGAATTATTTTTTTATAACAAAAGAGATGAAAAAAATTATAATTTTATTGTTTATCGTAAATTTTGGAATTTTTTCGTGTAAAACAACAAAAGAAGAAAAAATACCAAAAAATTTATTTCCTACCGAAAGTGTTGATAATTATCTTATGCTCGACACTTTAGATGTAGAAAAAACAATAAATTATTCATTTTCAAAGACTTTTGGGAAATATGTGAAAGGATACAATTCATTTGTTTTGCAGGCAATAGATAGTATTCAAAAAAAATTTCCCGATGGCGGAGGCTATTTTACCGGAATAAAAGCAGTACCAGCCGAATCGCCGATTGGATACAATTTAAAATTATTTGGCAGAGAATTGCTAAACGCCTCAAGAACTACAAGTTATTGTAGCGGAGCAAGTTACACGGCTTTTATAGAGAGTTTGAATTTGATTTTTGCACAAAGAAATATTATTTTGAATGATGAAACCTATGAATTGATGCGAATGCAAGAAGCTGACGGCGGAAGACGCGAAGATGGTGTAAAGTTTTGGGGTAACTGGAATGCAGATGGTTACGGTAGCTTCGATGCTTTGGTTTCATATTCGGGTATGGGCATAAAAATAAACCCAAATCAAGCGGTTTCAGGCGATTTTATGAACATAAGTTGGAAAAGTGGCATTGGTCATTCGGTGGTATTTTTGGGTTGGTTGAAAATCAAAAATGTTCCCTATTTGGCTTATTGGTCGAGCCAAAAAAGAACCAACGGACTTGGTTTAGACACAGTTAGAGTAGAAAAAATAAAAAATGTTTCAGTGGTTCGTTTAACGAATCCCGAAAAAATTATGACTTTTACTCCCAATGAAAACGGAACTCACACAGAAGGCGATGTGGTTAATTTTTGAGTTTTTTTTTAATATTTATTAATTTATGATGAAAACTTTTTTTATAAAAATTTTCTTTTTTTCTCTATTTTTGTTGATTTGGTTTATGCTAAATTTTATTATAAATTTTTATATTATTAAAAACACAAATCCCGATATAAAATCCACAAACATTTTAATTACTGGAGATTCACATACTTATAATGGTATTTCACCATATAAATTTAAAAGTGCTCAAAACATCTCTCAATTAGCAGAATCGTATGTTTTGAGTTATTGGAAATTGAAGAAAATATTTTCATTTGCTAAACCTGATACTTTAATAATAGCATTTGCACCCCATAACATTTCTGAATTAGACGATGTACGCTTTGCATCAAGTAGTTGGGCTAATGTAATGTTTACAAGAAGTTACATGATACAAGAATTTAAATACCTCAATTCGGTACGAGTTGATTATAAAAAATTATCTTTTGTTTATTTTAAAAATATGTGTTTACTTCCTAAAAAACATCACAACAATTATATTGGTGAATATGCTCCAAGTTCTGTCAATCGAATTGGAAATTTTGATAAAACAATTGCAAGTCATTATGGAAATGGAAGTTATAAATTTTCAAAAACTTCGATGCAATACTTAGATTCTATATTAAATTTATGTAAAAAAAAAGGCATAAAACTTATTTTAGTAAATACACCGGTGCACAAAAATTATTATAATTCAATTCCTGAAAAGTTTAAAAAAAAATACAGGCAAGAAGCTGAAAGACTAAAAAAACAAGGAGCAATTGTTATTGATATGTCGAATTTGGTATTACCTGATGAATATTATGTAGATGATGACCATTTGAATACAAAAGGGGCGAATTATTATACAAATACATTGGTAGAGTATTTAAAAAATAAATAATTTTTTCGGTTTTGCAATTTTTATAAAAAAATCACAAAACCAAAAAAATAAACCCATAAAAATATTATTCGCCATAAACCACTCTAAAACCTAAGTTATCTTTCTTACTTTCAGGCACATCGCGGTCTCTGTTGGTAACTCGGCATCGGTTCGATTCGCTATCCCAACCGCCTCCGCGAATAACCCTATAATTTCCGCCAAGCGTTACATCAATGTTAGCTTCCTCCGGTTTATCGCTGTATTTCCACGAATAACTGTCTTTGCACCACTCCCACACGTTTCCGCTCATGTCCGAAATGCCCAATTCATTGGTTTTTCTAAGGCTAACGGGCTGAGCCGACGAACCATAAGTTGTTTCATAAAACCACGCCACCGAATCGAGCGAATTGCTTCCACCGAATTTGTAATTTTTAGATTTATTGCCTCCTTTTGCAGCATATTCCCATTCCGCTTCGGTAGGTAACCGATATTTTTTACTTGTTTTTCGAGCCAACCAAAGTGCATAAGCACCCGCATCTTTCCACGAAACATTTACAATTGGAAGTTCCGAAAAATCGCCCCACATAGGAACTTCGGGTTTAGGCCAGCCCGATTCGTTACAAAATTCATAATACTGAGCTACAGTAATTTCTGTTTTACTGATGTAAAAATTAGAAATAACGACTTTATGAACCGGTTTTTCGTCATTTTCGCCATCTTGACTGCCCATTTCAAACGTTCCGCCTTCTACAAAAATCATTTTTGGGTCTTTTGAATTTTGGGCTGAAAGCATTTGAAATCCACTCAATAAAATTGCCAAAAGCATTAATTTTATTTTTGTTATCTTCATTTTTTTTATTATTTTTTGTTAAAGAATTTACAAATATACAATTTTTTTTGCAAAAAAATATTTTTATATATTCATTTTTATAAAAAATACGGAATAAAATATGTAAAAAATTAGTAATAAATTATTTGATAAGCTATAATTTTTTTTATTTTTTTTTCAAAAAAAATAAAATTCGTAATACATACATTTTATTATTTACCGAATAATTTTTTTAATAAAATAAAAAAATACCGTTCTTCACTAAAATAAAAAAAGAATGATTTTATTTCATAATTTTAAAAAAAACTTTTTTCATAAACAATTTTTTTATTTCATAAAAAAAATAAATTTTATAAAAATTCTTCCTATTAAAATGTAAACAACTGTTCTTCAATTATTTAAAAAAAATCAATGAATTATTATTTCCATATTGGCTTACATTTTTTTTACCAGCTAACTTTTTTTAATCTAATGAATATAAGATATTTTAAAATTATGTTCATTTTTTAATTTCAATTTTTTATTTTCTAAAAAATAAGGCTTTTTTCATTTGAAAAAAAAATCTTTTTTTTCAAAAAAAATAATATAAAAAATTTTGATAAAATTAAACTAAAATAATTATCTTTCGGCAATTAATTTTTTAAAAACTTAATCCTAACTAACTGTAAATATTGAATTTATGGGAATGAATTTGATTGAAAAAATATTAGCTAATCACTCAAAATTTGAAAAAGTAAAATCGGGTGATATAGTTGATATTGAAATAGATGCACGCGCAGCGCGCGACTTTGGTGGAGCAAATGTGGTGAAAAATATGCTCGATAACGGTTTGAAAGTAAAAGACCCTGAAAAAACTTTTTTTACTTTCGATACCAATCCCACCGGCTCTGACCAGAAATATGCTGCTAATCAGCAAATTTGTCGCTTATATGCCCGTCAAAATGCTATAAAAGTGTACGATATAAATATAGGAATTGGAACACACACTTTTATGGATAGAGGTTTGGCGTGGCCTGGTTCTACAGCCGTAACGACCGATTCTCATGCCAATATTTTGGGAGCTATCGGCGCATTTGGGCAAGGCATGGGCGACCAAGATATTGCTGCCGCTTGGGCTAAAGGATTTGTTTGGTTTAAAGTTCCCGAATCGGTTAAAATCAATATTTTAGGCAAAAGACCAGCACACATTACAGCTAAAGACGTAGCTTTGAACTTGTTAGCTCGTTTTGGTGCAAATTCACTTTTAGGCTATTCGGTAGAAATTTACGGACAGGAAGTGGATAAATTTACTATCGACGAACGCATTACAATAGCTTCTATGGCTACCGAAATGGGAGCAATTACCATACTTTTTACTCCAAGCCAAGAAGTAATGGAGTATTGTGAATTTCGCACCAAGCGAAAATTAGAACGCATTTTTGCCGATATAGATGCTAATTATTCTCAAATTTTTGATTTAGACTTTTCCGAATTTGTAACACGAGTATCACTTCCGGGCAAACCACATGATACTGTGGACATTATAGCTGCCAAAGGTACAAAAATCGATTCGGCTTTCGTGGGCAGTTGCACCAACGGACGTATGCAAGATTTGCGCGCTGTAGCAGCCGTTTTGAAAAATCGAAAAGTTGCTCCGGGCGTTGTGTTAAAAATAGTTCCTGCAACAGATGAAATCTGGCAAGAAGCTATGAATGAAGGACTTATACGTATTTTTAAAGATGCCGGAGCTTTGGTTTCCAATGCCGGTTGTGCCGGTTGCGCTGCCGGACAAGTTGGTCAAAACGGTGTTGGAGAAGTTACCATTAGCACCGGAAACCGCAATTTTCCGGGCAAACAAGGCAAGGGTAAGGTTTATTTAGCCACTCCTTCGGTGGTAGCGGCTTCGGCTGTAGCCGGATTTATTACTACACCCGACGAAATTCCAGACGAACCCATGCTTTTTGAAACCGAACGGCAAGAAACAACCTCAAAAATTGAGGAAAAAATTCCCGTTTTTACGCCCACAACCGTTCAAGGCAGAGTTTGGATTATTAAAGAAGACAATATCGATACCGATATGATTTTTCACAATCGATACTTGGCTATTACAAACATCAATGAAATGGGGCAATATACATTCGATAATTTGCCCGGACACGAAGATTTTGCAAAACACGCCAAAACTGGCGATATTATCGTAGTTGGCAAAAATTTCGGAAGTGGAAGTTCTCGACAACAAGCCGTAGATTGCTTTAAATCATTGGGTATTCAAGCCATTTTAGCCGAATCTTTTGGTGCTATTTACGAGCGAAACGCCATCAATGCGGCTTTGCCAATTGTAACTTATAAGGATTTGAGCAAGTTAGACATAAAATCGGGCGACACAATAAGCATAAACTTTGAAACCGGAGAAATTATCAATTTTTATAATAGTGAGCAAGTTTTTGCAAACCCTTTTTCAGAAGTTCAATTAGAAATTTACAAAAACGGAGGACTTTTTTAACCTTAAAAAAAAAAATATTCTTTGTTAAACTATTGAATACTAATTTTTTAACTTTTTTTACCGAAAAAAAAAAATAAAAAAAGAATATTTTTAATAAAGTTTTATTTGTTTTGCATTAAATTTGGTTTTCTGAATTAAAAAAAGGAATGAATTTTTTAGAACTGGCAAAAAATAGATTTTCGTCGCGAAGTTACAAACCGCAACCGGTAGAACGAGAAACAATAAAAAATGTACTCGAAGCTGCCCGCATTGCGCCATCGGCTGCCAACAAACAACCATGGCATTTTTTGGTTTTTACGCGCCAAGAAAGTTTAAAAAAAGCCTATCAACTCTATCACAGAGAGTGGTTTAAGCAATCGCCTGTTGTTATTTTGGCTTGCGCCGAAAAACAAAATGCGTGGACAAGAGCCGAAGACAATAAAAACCATGCCGATATAGATTTGGCTATTGCCATTGACCATATCACGCTGCAAGCCACCGAGTTAGGCTTAGCAACATGCTGGATTTGCAATTTTTTTGTCGAAAAAACAAAGCAAATGTTAAATTTACCTCAAAATTTAGAACCCATAGCTTTGCTCACTTTGGCTTATCCTGCTGATAGTCCAAATGTAGAACGACACAAAACGCTAAGAAAAAAACTCGAAGAGATTGTAAGTTGGGAAAATTTTGATTAGTTTTGTAAAAAAATAATAAACATTGCCTATGAAAGTTTAATTTTTTAAACAGAAAAAATAGGTAAATAATAAAAAAAAACAATATATTAATTTAGCAAAATAATTTTATGGAAACTTTAAAAGTGAACGATTACGTGAAAATTAAAGAAAACGCTTTTGAAAATGAGCCACTTATAGGCAACTACAAAGATTTTCAAGGCAAAATAACCGAAGTAAGCGAATACGAAGGTCAAGCCATCTATTCAGTTGCTTTCGATGCACAAAGTTTAATGAATTTGCCCGAAGAATTTATTATCGATGCCCTATCTTCGTTAGAAGAATACAGTATTTACAATTTTTATTCTACCGATTTGGAAAAAACCCAAAGAAGAGATACTGATGAACAATACGAAGAAGCAATGGTTAAAATTCATGCCTTAGAACAATCGTACTGGGACGGCGAAGAAGAATTTGACGACGAAGAATTTGACGAAGAAGACTTAGAAGACTATGAATTTGAGGACGATGAAGACTTCAACGTGGAAGAATTTGACGAAGACGAAGACGACGAGGAAGAGGACGATGACGACGAAGATTATGACGATGACGACGAAGATGACGATGAAGATTACGAAGATGATGATGAAGAATAATTCAAAATTTGTAAAAAAATTTCATTCAATCTTTACGAACTAAAAAAATTTCCCGAAAAGAACTTTTCTTATCGGGAAATTATTTTTTTATCTTTTCTAAAAAAATGAATCAAATTCTTTATATTCACGGGTTTAAATCGACTGGAAATGCACTAAAAGCGCAAATTCTTAAAAAAAAATTTCCCCTTGTGTTTTCACCCACATTACCACTTTCTCCATTCAAAGCCCTTGACTTTCTTATCTTTGAAATTGAAAAAAATACTTACGATTTAATTATTGGCTCAAGCTTAGGCGGATTTTACGCACTAAGTTTGCATAAACTTCTGGGTTCTAAAATTTTACTAATCAACCCATCGCTCGAACCTTGGAAAAGCCTTGATAAACAAGTTGGTACACACCAACAATTTGAAACACAACAAACATTTGAATGGAAACATGAATACAACCAACAACTCTTCGAAATTAACAACGACTTATCAGAAAATACGATAAATCAATCAAATATTTATTTCTTTTTATCCACAGATGACGAATTGCTTAATCATTCTCAAATACCCGTTTTATTTCCTCAATCTCAAATTTGGCATTTCGATAACGCAAAGCACCAATTTACAGCTTTTACACGAACTATTCCACTGATTAATACTATTTTAAATAGCACTCAAGGCTAAGAAAACAACCTGTTGTTCCTTTTTTTCTTTACATAAAAAAAAAATAATCTGACATTTTGAAAAATAAAATAGTGAAACACGCATTTTTTTGAAAAAAAGATTGTTCATAATTGTACACTTTAGTTTTTTTTCTTATCTTTGAAAAAAAAACAATTGACAAATTATGAATAAAAAACAAGGTAAAATAATCGCAATAGACGATAATGCCGATATACTTTTTGCTTTAAAATTACTTTTGAAGCCTCATGTAGAACTGATTCATACAACTGAAAATCCGGATAAACTTATTGAAATGCACCAAAAGGAAAACTACGATGTTTTTCTTTTGGATATGAATTTTACGAAAGATGCCATTAGCGGACGAGAAGGTTTTTATTGGTTAAGTCAAATATTAAAAATTGATAGTGAGGCAGTTGTAATTTTCATTACCGCTTATGGCGATGTAGAAAATGCCGTAAAAGCAATAAAAATGGGTGCAACCGATTTTGTACATAAACCTTGGCAAAACGAAAAGCTTTTAGCAACCGTATCTTCTGCCATACGATTGAGAGAATCGCGAAGAGAAGTTAATCAGCTCATTAACAAGCAAAAAGGATTAAATGCCATTTTGGCAGAAGCATTTGAAAATTTTATAGGCACATCATCGGAAATTAGAAAGGTATTCGAATCGATACAAAAAGTAGCTCAAACCGATGCCAGTGTTTTGATTTTGGGAGAAAATGGAACTGGTAAAGAACTCGTTGCCAGAGCTTTACATCAGGCTTCGCGCAGAAAAGACGAAGTTTTTGTAAGTGTTGATTTGGGAGCAATTACCGAAACACTTTTTGAAAGCGAGCTTTTCGGACACGTAAAAGGAGCTTTCACCGATGCCCGAACCGACCGCGCCGGTCGCTTTGAAATAGCCACCGGAGGTACACTTTTTCTCGATGAAATTGGAAATTTATCACTACCTATGCAAGCTAAATTACTGACCGTGTTGGAAAGACGTGAAGTAATCAGAGTTGGCGCAAACAAAGCTAAACCCATTGATATTAGGCTGATTTGCGCTACAAATATGAAACTACAAGATATGATAACAGAAAATAGATTTAGAGAAGATTTGTTATATCGAGTTAATACTGTTGAAATTCACATTCCACCGCTACGCGAACGAGGCGATGATTTATATTTATTGGCAAAACATTTTTTAAATATTTATGCTAAAAGATACAAAAAAAATATTCGCGAAATAAGTACTTCGGCATTTAAAGAATTAAAACTTTATCACTGGCCCGGAAATGTTCGCGAATTGCAACATGCCATAGAACGTGCTGTTATTATGTCAGACAATACTATTCTACAACCTTCTGATTTTCACTTGCGTAAAATTCAAAACGCGAAACTCGACGACCTTGAACTGGAAAGTTACAATCTTGAAAAAGTAGAGCGAAACGTAATAATTAAAGTATTAAAAAAATATCAGGGAAATGTAAGTTATGCCGCAAAAGAGTTGGGTTTAACTCGCGCTTCGCTTTACAGACGAATGGAAAAATATGATATTTAAAAAATTTACATTCAATTTAAGTTTACGTATCATTTTGTTGTCGTTTACAATATTCGTTTTTCTTTATATTCAACTGAAAAACAACGAATTGTATGCTAATCTTACAATTATTTTTATCTTAATCGTTTTACAAATAGCCTCTCTTATCCGATTTGTAAACAAAACAAACATTGAGTTAGCAAACTTTTTAGAATCAGTTCGTTATGCCGATTTTACACACAATTTCCAAATTCAAGGCATGGGAAATTCCTTTGACGAACTAAAAGAAACTTTTAGCAGTATAATGCAAGATTTTCAACGCATTAGGTCTGAAAAAGAAGAACATTATTACTACCTTAAAAATATAATCGAACATGTAAACGTTTCGATTATTGCTTATCGCGAAAACGGTGAAGTAGAAATGATAAATAATGCGGCAAAAAAAATGTTCGGAAATACCCGAATAAAAAATATTGACGATTTAAGAACTTGGTCATTAGCGTTGGTTCACGAATTAAAAACATTGCGCGGCGGCAATAAATCATTAGTGAAAGTGAATCAAGAAGAAGATATTTTACAACTTTCTGTTTCTGTTAAAGAATTTATAATCAATGGAATAACCATTTTTTTAGTAACAATAAAAGATATACAATCTGAACTTGATGAACACGAAATGGAAGCATGGCAAAAACTGATACGTGTTCTCACGCATGAAATTATGAATTCGATTGCACCCATTTCTTCTCTAACTTCTACGGCAAACGTACTAATTAAAGAAGTAGCCGAGCAGATTGATGAAACTAATTCGGCAAATTTAATCGAAAACATCGACGACGTACAAACCGCTTTAAAAACCATTGAAAAACGAAGTAACGGATTGATTCACTTTGTGGAAACTTATAGAAACTTAACAAAAATTCCAAAACCCAATTTCTCAATTTTTCCTATCGAAAAACTTTTTAATCATGTTTATTCTTTACTCAAAGAAACATTGCGGAAAAATAATATCCAAATTAAAATTCAAATTGAACCCCAAAATTTAGAAGTTACTGCCGATGAACAACTTCTTGAACAAGTGATTATCAATTTGTTGCGCAACTCCATCCAAGCCATAGCACAAACAGAAAACGGTATTATCGAATTAAATGCCTCTCAAAATACCCAAAATAAAGTAGTTATACAAATAATCGACAACGGACAAGGCATTCTGGCTGATGTAAAAGATAAAATTTTTATCCCATTTTTTACCACCAAACAAAACGGCTCAGGCATTGGTTTAAGCCTTTCACGACAAATTTTAAGGCTTCACAATGGTACTATTAACGTAAAATCTGAACCCAATGTTGAAACAGTCTTTACAATTATTTTATAAAAAAAATCTATTTTTTACAAAATGATACTGCGAATTGCGAATTTAAGGGCTATTAAAAAAAATATTCTCGTACATTTTAATTTTTTTTTTTAGGAATTACTTTTTATATGCAAAAAAACGTTGCACAAAAATATTCAAAGCTTTCAATAGATTTAAACTTTCAGATATTAAAATTATTATTTCACAAAAAAATAATTTATGTAAAAATTATATTAAACTTCAATTTTAATTTGTTTATACCAATTTAATAATTTGTAGAATTTGTACTTTAGTAATTTAAAATAATATTTTTGGTTTAAAAATTATAAATATCAACATATTTTAACAAAATTAAATTTATATAACTCTTTTATTATCAAATTATTATATTAATAAGCATCATTAATAAATCTTGTGTATAAAATCGTGATTTTTTTTTTTTATAAAAAAATTTCGTAAATTATAAAAAAAGAATTAATTTTGCATAAAGCAGAATTTTTTAAAACAAAAAACCATTTCAAGTAAATAATATACAAATAATTATAAAAATTAAATTAACCTTTTAATTAATTCTATCTATATAGTTCAAATCTTTTACTAAAAAGTAATATTAAAATATACTAAAATGGATTTTAAAAGTCGAATAACCATAGAATACTATAAAAATCAAAAAATCTCCCACTTAGATTTTAGGAAACTTAGTGGAGATGATTTTATAAATATGCTCAATGCATCGCGAGATTATGTAGTAAAAAATACTGATTTACTTATATTAATAGATGTAACAGGCTCTTCAATTTTTGGCAAAGTAGTAGATGAAGCCAAAAAATTTTCACGTATAATAAAACCACACCGAAAAAAAACGGCTCTACTCGGTGTTGAAGGGGCAAAAAAAGTTTTGCTTCAGTCCATTTTATTTTTTTCAGGTGGTTTTACACCTCAAGTAAAAACTTTTGACACAAAAGAGGATGCTTTAGAATGGCTAATAAAACCATAATATTTATTTTAAATGAAAAAAATATTATCGTTTTTTATTTCTATTTATTGCATTCTGGTAGCAAGCGTTGGAATGAGTGTTATAATGCTTGTAACCATTGCTTTATCCCATTTTAAATCGTCTGAAAAATTAGACATTTTATTGAAAAAATATTTTAGAGCTTTTTTCAAAATTCTTTTTATCAAAGTTGAAATAAATGGAATTGAAAAATTAGATAAAAATAGTGCTTATGTATTTATTCCCAACCATTTAAGTTTTTTTGATGGCTTTGCATTGCATGCTTTTCTACCCAATTATTTAAGAGGAATCGAAATTGATTTTCACTTTAAGTGGTTTATTTATGGAAAATTTTTAACTTTAGCGGGTAACATTCCTATCAATCCAAATAACATAAAGTCTTCATTTGCAAGTATTAAGAAAGCAGCCGAAATTATGAAAACCGGTAAATCGTTTGTTATTTTCCCGGAAGGTGAAAGAAGCAAAAGTGGAAAATTAGGCGAATTTAAACGCCTGCCTTTCCTTTTGGCTCTCGAAGCAAAAGCACCAATAATTCCTATCGGATTAATTGGTTTTCAAGAACTTATGCCCGTTGGAACATGGAGAATTTCGCCCAGAAAAGTTACCGTTAACATAGGTGAAGCAATTAATTATGAGCAAATAACCAATATCGGAAATAAAGAAATAGTAAATTACACTCGAAATAAAATTCAAGAATTAATCAGCTAAAATTTTAGAATTTACATTAAATTAAAATCGGATTTTAATTTTCTTATTACTTCATATATTTTTGCAACTAAAATTTCAATATCTTCTATTTTTGTATATTTTTCTACATTAACATCTATTCTTGAAATTAAATGATTAATTTCTTCATTTTCTATAAACGCCAATTGCATAGCCAATTGATGGACTGAAAAAACTAATTTTGCAGTATCATTTTCATTTATAGCAAAAAAAATACTATCTATTTTAATTTCTATCTCACTAATAAGTAGTTGAATAAATTCTTCAACCCAATTTTTATCGTCTGGAATCCAACTGTTTAGAATATTTAATTTATATAATTTTGGTTCTTGGTATTTTTCTTTATTTTCCATAAAAACGTTTTTTAATTTACAAAAAATGAAAAAATTATTAAATAAATAGACAAAAATAATTTTATTTTTTTTATGCAAAAAATAATAATAATAAAATTCTGGGGTATATACAATACACCAATCTATATACATAAATATGTTAAATTATA
>DYNA01000249.1 GCA_020721325.1 Paludibacter propionicigenes | reverse complement strand
TATTTTTTTTCAAAAAGAGAATAAAAAATTTATGTTTTATTTGCTTTTAAAAAACTGAAATAATTTTTATACAAAATGTGCAATTGTTCAAATTGTTCATCGTTAATTATAAAATCTCCATACCAAATGTACTCGTAAATGATTGATAAATTTTTAAAATCGCTTTGCGCATGGTGCTTTTTAAGCTCCGATAAATATTCGTAATTGGTTTTGCTTATTTTCCAAGTTATCCATTCTTTGGCATCTAATTCTTTTAAAACTTTAAGAAACAGATAGCGAATTGCTTTTCTAAATTCTTTATTTTCAATACTTTGATTTATTAATAGTTCTAAATCGGCTTTGTGAATGTCTTCTTGCTCGGTTTTGAAATCAATTTTTGCACGTTTGCGATTGGCTACAAACAGCGTATATAATTCGGTTTTGAGCAACAAATACACTATTAAAGCCAGCACACCTAATATAATGATGGTTTTTAACTGCCCCGATTCCATGGTAAAATCGAAAAGTTTGTAAATTAAATCTTGTAACCAATTTAAAAATCGATCCCACCAACTTACGGGCTTTTGTGCCAATTCGCGCGAATAGTCAAATTCTTTGTCGCTAAGATATTTATTTAGAGCTTGTTCGGAAAGTTTGCGCACTTCTACATTGGCGGTATCGACTTTTAAAACCGTCTGAGTATAGAAGCTGGAACTTCCCAAAAAAAGAATAAATAAAATACCTATTAATTTTTTCACTTTAAAATGTTTTAGTATTGAAAAGTTTTTTTCTCAACCAAATTAAAATACATAAAAACTTGCGCTATGTAAACAACAATAACCAAAAAGCCGGTTATAAAAGAAGTTAAAGCATTCAGCACAAGAACGACTGTAGAGCCGGCATTGATTTTAAGTAAAGCGGTAATAATAATTTGGGGTAAACTAATAAAATATCCTATTAACAAAACCAATGCGTAAAAAACAAGTAAAGTGCCAAAAGTAGCCCACCAATTGTCTTTTACTAAAAAAATACTTCGGCTCATGGCTTGCGAAAGGCTTGAGTTTTCGTAGAGTCGAATAAAAACGGTAAACAATAAAATGATAAAAATATATAACGCACCCACTAAAAAAAGAAATAATCCGGCAAAAACTGCTAAACCGATTACAATATTTGTGCTTAATATTAAAATAAAATTGGCTTTTACATCGGCTAAAATAATTTCTGGTGTTATGCTTTCGATGCCTGAACTAATGTAATGGCTTATGTATGAATAAATAACACCCATGATTATGGTTCCGGCTATTAAATTTGAAACAATTAGTACCCAATACATTGACGACGAGGTTAAAGCTCTTAATTGAGCAATTGGGTCGGTTAATGCGCCTCCTTGAGCTGAAATAAAATTATTCAAATCGCGCTGCATGAGAGCCGATGCGCCCGCCGAAATCAATAAAAAAGGTCCGGCATAATTCAATAGTAATATTAAGAGCGGTTTAAAGTTTTCGCGCAAAAAAACATAAGTATCTTGAACTAAATCATTTAAGTCGCGTTTTTGTTTAAAGTTTATTTTCATTCGCTTTTTTTTTATTTTGAAAAATTGAATAAAGAGATTATGATTTTATAATGGACAAAAATATATTTTTTTTTCAAAAAATTTTATCTTTTTTTTTACTAAACTTAAAATTTACTTGTTTTCTAACTTTCAACCGATATTTATTTTTTTATTTTATGCAAAATACGAAAAGAATAATAACCAATAAGCTATTTATCAACAGATTGATACGATGACTTGCGGATTTAAGGAATGTTAAATTCATTCGTTTAAATTTTCGAGTTCTTCGTGGGCTTTTTCCCAAACTTCCATCTCTTTGTTTAAATCTGATTTGTATTTTTCGTAACTTTCGTAAAATGAATTATCTACAATTTTTCCTTGCGAAAGTTCTTTTTCGCATTGAGCGATTAAATTTTCTAAACGTTCAATGTTTTCTTCGCTTTCAGCAATTTGTCGTTCGATGCGTTTGATGCGTTTGTTCCATTCTTTTCGGTCTAAATATTCCAATTTCGATTGGCTGTTTTTTTCCGATTTTGAATTGTTTTTATCGGTTTCTTGTCGTTCTATTTCGCGTAGGTTGTCCAATTTTTTTCTTCTCAAAAAATCGTGAATATCGCCCAGATGTTCTCTCAATTCCTTGTTTTTAAATTCTAAAGTGCGCACTGTAAGCCCATTGAGAAAATAACGGTCGTGCGAAACCACTATAAGCGTGCCATCGAATTTGAGCAGTGCATTTTTTAAAACCTCTTTTGAACGCATGTCCAAATGGTTGGTAGGCTCATCGAGAACCAGTAAATTATAGGGTTCGAGCAACAATTTAGCCAAAGCCAAACGCGCCCGTTCGCCACCCGAAAGTACCGAAACTTTTTTGTCAATATCTTCGCCTCCAAATAAAAAAGCTCCTAAAATATCGCGCAATTTGGTACGAATTTCGCCCACTGCCACTTGGTCGAGCGTATCGAAAACCGTTTGGTTTGGGTCGAGCATTTGCGCTTGATTTTGAGCAAAATAGCCAATTTTTACATTGTATCCGATTTTTGACAAACCGGTGTATTCTGTTTCGTTCATAATTACTTTTACCAAAGTAGATTTTCCGGTGCCGTTTTTGCCTACAAAAGCTACTTTTTCGCCGCGTTCAATGACTAAATCCACATCGTTTAAAACAAGATTTTCGCCGTAAGCTTTGTTAAGATTTTTGGCTTCGTAAACAATGTCGCCACTGCGCGGTGCGGGCGGAAATTTGATGGAAAGCGATGAATTATCCATTTCTTCCACTTCCAAACGGTCAATTTTTTCGAGTTGCTTAATGCGCGACTGCACTTGCACGGCTTTTGTGGCTTTGTAGCGGAAACGCTCAATAAATTCTTCGGTTTCGGCGAGCATTTTTTGCTGATTGTTGTAAGCAGCCAATTGCTGTTCGTGTCGTTCCTTGCGAAGTTCAACGTATTTAGAGTACGAAACTTTGTAATCGTTTATTCGCGAAAGCGAAATTTCTATGGTTCTATTTGTAACAGTATCAAGGAATTGCCTATCGTGCGAAATGAGAACTAATGCGCCGGCATATTCGCTCAAAAAAGTTTCGAGCCATTGAATTGATTCGATGTCGAGATGATTTGTAGGCTCGTCGAGTAAAAGTAAATCGGGACTTTGCAATAAAATTTTTGCCAATTCGATGCGCATACGCCAGCCACCGCTAAACTCGGTGGTTTGTCTTGTAAAATCGCTGCGTTCAAAGCCTAAGCCCAAAAGAGTTTTCTCTATGTTTGCCGAAATGTTTGCGCCACCGTGTATGTCGATGCTGTGATTGAGTTCGGTGAGTTTGTCGATGAGTTTAATGTATCCTATGCTTTCATAATCAGTGCGTTCTGAAATTTGAAGCGTTAAATTCTCTACTTCTTCTTTCATTTTAAGAACCGATTCGAAAGCTCTTTCGGCTTCATCAAAAACCGTTTTTCCGTTCTCAAAAATCATTTGTTGGGGCAGATACCCAAAAGTAACGTGATTGGGATAAGAAATCCTGCCCAAAGTAGCGGTTTCTTTGCCTGCTAATATTTTTACCAATGTGGATTTTCCTGCTCCATTTTTGCCCACAAGTCCTATTCTGTCGCGCGGATTGATTAAAAATGAAACTTCATTCAACAATTCAAAACTTCCAAAATGTACGCTTACTTTATCTACCGATACCATTTTTTTTTATTTTATTATTCTTTTTTTCTTAAAATCATCAAACCATCGCGAATGGGAAAAATTACATTTTCAACACGCGGGTCGGAATGCACAAAATCATTGAATTGAGTAATACCTTGGGTGTATTCATCTTGTTTTTCGGGCGGATTTAAAATATTGCCGTCCCAAAAAATATTGTCGGCTATAATGTAACCGCCTTTGTTTACTTTATCAATAACTGCCTGATAATATGCTAAATACTCTCTTTTATCGGCATCAATAAAAACCAAGTCGAACGTTAAATCGAACGTTGGAATCACATCGAGTGCTTTGCCAAAATGCGGAACAATCTGATTTTCAAAGCCCGCCTTTTTAAAAAAAGGGGTTGCAAAACCTTCTAATTCGTCATTGGCATCAATGGTGTGCAAAATGCCATTTTTTGCCAAACCTTTTGCCAGACAAATGGCGGAATATCCGGTGTAAGTGCCTAATTCTAAGATGTTTTTGGGTTTAAGCATTTGCGAAAGCATGCTCAATATTTTTCCTTGCAAATGTCCCGAAAGCATACGTGGGCGCAAAACTTTTAAATGCGTTTGGCGTGTAAGTTCTTGTAAAATTGCATCTTCCGGTTCTGTGTGCTGCTCAATGTATTTTTCGAGCGATTTGTTGGTTTGCATGTTTTCGTTGAATGTTATTTGAGGCTGATATTGAAGCATTTATTGTTTTATTTAATTTTTCAATTTTTTTTTACAAAAATAAACTCTTTTATTTCATTGGCAAAACATTTTTTTACTCCATTCGTTAATTCTTTTTGTAAAAAAAATAAATTTTAATCTTTTTTTGAAAAAAAGTAAAAAAAAATTATTCTTTAAAGTACTTAATTTGAATATGTTGTATTTTTTTTGAAAAAAAAGTTTCATTTTTTTTGAAAAAAGTTTTGCAGAAATAAAAAATAGATTTACCTTTGCAACGCAAAAATAAAAAATAACAACACATTTTTGCAAAACAAAAGGTGCCATAGCTCAGTCGGTAGAGCAACGGACTGAAAATCCGTGTGTCCTTGGTTCAATTCCGAGTGGCACCACCCCCGAAAGCCTCTGATTTTTTTAATCAGAGGCTTTTATATTTTAAAATTTTGTAAAAGGTATAACGGAAACTCCACAATCAACATATTTGATTGTGTTTTTTTTATGGAAACAAACTTAATTTATTTCGATTGAAGAAGATGGATTGAGATTGATTTTTTTGTATGATGTAATGCAGACAACTGTAAGCTGGCGGGGTCGCTGGGAGCGCCCCGCCAGCTTTTTTTATATCCTATTATTCTATTTTTACAATTTGCAGTAGTTTTATTATAAAAAAATAGCAAGTCCGGCGTTTTAAAAGCGGCGTTTGTTAATAAGTGTTAAAATTCAGGCGGTCGTTCCGCCCGACTCGGAGGTCGTTTCGCCCGACTCGGATGTCGTTCCGCCCGACTCGGAGGTCGTTTCGCCCGACTCGGATGTTTGTCCTTTCCTAAAATAGCTTGGTGGATTTAACTTAAATTAACGTTAAAA
>DYNA01000248.1 GCA_020721325.1 Paludibacter propionicigenes | reverse complement strand
TCACCATCGACCACGAAACCTTGACCGACAACAAAGTTACCATTCGCGATAGAGATACTATGCAACAAGAGCGCGTTGAAATTTCTAAACTTTACGAAATTCTTGACCGAAAAGTAAATATGAAATATTTGTTGCAACAACTTGAAAAGTAATAATGAGTCTGGTCTAAAAAGGTCGCACAAACACCTTGTAATTTGCAACTTGTTGTTTATTAGGTAGTTGTGATAAGTAAATCGTGTTTTGCAAAACATTGATAATAAGGTAGTTAAGATTTACCTCTTCGTTTTGGATGGCTTTTTAGACCCGACTCAATAATTAATTTAGGAGTTATTTACCACAAAGACACAAAGAAGATAATTCTTGTTGGTCTTTGTGGTAAAGCATTGGTTTTCAATTTACAACAAGTCTATTATTACAACCACAGACCTAATTACTAAAACCAAATTCACTTTCGTATAAAGCATAATACGTAATTTTTTTTTTTAGAAATGCTATTTTTTTACAAAATTTCCTTTTTTAAACCAAAGAAAGTTAATTCTTTTTTTTCAAAAAAATAAGTATTTTATTTAAGATTTCCTTATTCATTTAAGGCTATTGATGTTTATTTATTTCTTTTTTTTATTTCATTTTTTTACAAAAAAAAGAAAACGCATTTATTTGTAAAATAAACCATTTTTTATTTACAAAAGAGAACTTTTTATGAATAAAAAACGTATGAATAGATAAAATAGAATAAGAATTTCTGAAAACAATTATTTACCAAAATGAAAAAAAATATATTAATTACAATGCTCTTACTTGGCTTTGGGTCTAAAATTTATTCGCAATCTTATGAAGCACAGACTGTTTATGAGGCACAAGCTTATTTTTTGTATAATATTTGCAAATATATGCAATGGCCTTCAAACTCAGGGAATTTCATAATTGGAGTGGTAAGCAACGACCCGATAGTGAATGAACTCAAAAAAATTGCCACTACACGCAAGTACATCAATCAAACCATCGAAATTGTTGTTTTTAAAAACATTGATGAGATTTCAAAAACCAATGTTTTGTATGTACCCGGCAAAAAAAATTCGGAACTTAAAAACATAGCTGCTAAAATAAAGGCTAACAGCACTTTACTTGTTTCAAACAAACAAGGTGCTATTCATTTAGGTTCGGAAGTAAATTTACTTATAGCCGATGATGGAAAATTAAAGTTTGAACTAAAAAAATCGGGTATTTTAGATAAGGGAATTAAAGTGAATAATTCCATTGAAAAATTAGCAATGAAAAACTATTAGCAGCAAAGAGCAGTTTGAAAAGTCAAATTATTCAATTTGAAACCCGATAACCAAAACATCATCAACTTGTTTGCTTGGTTTTCCACTCAAATTAATGGTATCTTTCCAGTTAAAGAAGGTTTTGCGAAAAAAATCTTCTTGCTCCGAAAGTGGAATTTTTTGGCTGTTTGCTTTTAAAATAAGGTCTTTAAAAGCGGTGTAACCAAATTTTCTGCCATCGGCACCGCCAAATTGGTCGGGATAACCGTCTGAAAAAATGTAAAAAACATCGCCCGAAAGCAAATCAAATTCGGTGTTTTCAAAATTTCGCTCTTTGGCGTAAATGCCAATGGGGTTTTTAACGGCTTTAGTAACAATCAATTCGCCGTTTCTGAGCATATAAAGCGGATTGTTTGCGCCGGAAAATTGCAATTTTTTGTTGTTGAAATCGACTATGCACAGCGACATGTCCATTCCGTCTTTTGTTTGCGATTCTTTGGTTTGCGAAAGCGACTGTTTTACCAAAATTCGCATATTTTCGAGTATTTGAGCAGCATCTAAACTGTTTATTTGCACTGTTTCGTTTAAAAACGAAATTCCCAACATGCTCATAAAAGCACCCGGCACGCCGTGTCCGGTGCAGTCGGCGGCGGCAATTACCAATTTGCTTTCTATTTGTCGCATCCAGTAAAAGTCGCCCGAAACAATATCGCGCGGATTCCAATAAATGAAATGGTTGGGCAGCACTTTATTCAAAACTTCTTTTGAAGGCAAAAGGGCGGTTTGAATTTTTTGAGCATAGCGAATGCTGTCGGTTACCTCGTTGTGTTTGCGTTCTATGTCTTTCTTTAATAGATCAATACGTTCTTTTTCTTTGTGTATGGCAAGGCTTTGTTGCCAAAGTTTTTTATTTTTTTCGGCAAATTTTTCTTTCTCCACCTCCAACTCTTCTTTTTGGGAAATCAAACTTTTCAATTGCAAATCGGTTTCAACTTCTTTGGTTTGGGAAGAATTGACAGGGTTTTGTTTTTTTTCGTGGTTCGCCCAATCTATTTTTTTTCTGTAAGTTTCCAAAATATAATTCACGCGCGTTAGCTCTTTTTCCGAATCGGTTTTTAATTCACTGTATTTTTTTTCCAATTTGGCATATTTTTCACTGGGTTTGTTGTATTTTTTCAAAAAAAGCCAACGCAAAATACCAAAAAATACCAAAAGAATTAGTACCAGAAAAATATAAAAATAGATATTTTGAAAAAAAGAAAACATAAGTGAAATTATGAATTATGAATTATGAATTATGAATCAATGTCGCCAAAGTTAAGCATTAAACTCGGTCAGACCGGACAAGCCGGTCAGACCGTAGTCCTTGCCGTTCGACCGGCTTGTCCTCATCTGAGGGCTTTTCGTATTTTCTTAACTAAACGACATTAAATTATGAATTATGAATAAATATTTTTTTATTATAAAATAAATAAAACAATTTAACAATTAATTCGTTGAAACGGTGCCATTGTCAAGAGTTTTTAAAACAAATAAATTCTCTTTTTCAAAACTTTCTTTTTTTCCAATTATGGTAAGAGAACCGTTTGAATTACAAGTAATTCCAAGACCTAATGTTTCTTCGGTCGAGCGAATTTCACCCAAATAAGTCAATCCGGCATCGGTTATTTTTCCCCATGCCATTGCAGGGCGCGAAACTTGAAAAATATTGTTTGTAAAACCTCCGGTAAAATACAATTCATCGTTGCAAAATGTTACCGCATAGCACAAAAACTGTTTATTGAGTTGCATCATTTCAATATTTTTAAGCTCTTTTCCATCGGCAGCAAATTGATAAAATTTATTGCTTCCATTGTAATAACTGTTGGTAAATAAATAATAATTATCGTTTGCAAAATAAAAATAATTTAAGTAACCACCTAAAAAAATTTGAATTTTACTAACCAATGTACCCGCGTTATCGATTTCAAAAATATATGGCAAGTAACCCGCAATCGAATAATCATCGGAATCGGCTATCAAAACAATCGAATTTTCTTTTACCGTAATTAAGCTCCAAAAGGAAAGAATACGTTCTATTTGAGTTATGTTGTTGGAAACCAATTCGTTTTGGGTATTATATTTCGATACTTGCAAATAACCGATGTTGATACTCTGTATAGTATCCGTTTGAATGCGAGTAGAAAGTATAACTAAATTATTTTCAGCATCTTGGAAAGTATTAAAAAACTCAAATTCTTTGTTCGTTTGAGCATATTCACCTTCTATGCCATTTATAATTTGCTGATTTTGATTCAAAACCGCGTTTCCATTTGCATCAAATTTTACAAATTTTACATGTTGAAATATGTTTTTGTGCAAAATGGTATCAATGTACAAAACCGAAAGTAAAATTCCATTGTCGGGCGTTTTAGAGATTTTACTGTTGATAATAACCACTTTTGGCGAAAAAGTGTAACTTTCAGCTACGGATTTTTGCCAAACTTTACTTCCCGCTTTGTCAAATTTGGTAATGTATCGAATTTTATTTGCAATTGTGAAAACAACAAATCCGTCATCTACCTCAATAGGCGTGCTGTTGAAACTTTCATTGTAAACAAGAAAAGATTCATCTTGGGGGCTTGCCATTTCCATTTCAATTTTTCCACACCCGCTTAGAATGTAAACAATTAAAAATAAGCTTAATATATTTATAGAATGTTTCATTTTTTATAAAAAAAGAAATTAAAAATTTGTAAAAAATACCATCTTTTTTTTAGAATTTTTAAATTTAAAAAAAAGAATCAATTCCTTTTACAAAACTTATTTTTCTAAACTTTAAAATGTTCATATTATTGTTTTTTATAAATAATTCAACAATTTAACAATAAAAAAAAGATTAATATTTTGATTTTATTTTGTATAAAAATGTATATTTCAGACCAATAGAAAAAATGGTATTGGAAAGTTGAAACAAATCGTCTGTGTAATACAGATTAAATTCGTAATTGCTTACCTTACCTATTTCTTTTTTGGCAAAAGGCAATCCACTTACCGAATTACTTATTTTTGTAGAAATAATAAACCGTTCGAGCCTGTAATCGATTCCTATGCCAAGGCTAACTCCCACATTGTCAATATTTCTATAGTTTTCGGTGTCGAAAGAAGCTTTAATCATTTCCGAGAGCATTATTTGCTGCGAAAGTTGGCTTTCGGCAAAACTTCCCGATAAATTTAAGTATCGAGTATAAAAAATTCCGGCATAAAGTGTAGTGTAAAAACCACGATAAATTTTTATTGAAGAGCTAAGTTCTAACGGAATTTTAAGCTCCAGAAAACTTTCTTTGAAATGTACAAAAGTAGTATCGGAAAAAGGAATTTGCCGCGAATACCAATAATTGGTCATGGAAATACCGGAATTGATATTCAGATATTTAAAGAGATTTTTAGAAATCGAAAATTCAAAAAAATTGGAGTAACCCGTGTTGTAATCTTGCATGTAGTCGGCGGCGTCCCAAACAATGTATTTTTTGCTGATAATGGGTTTGAGCATAGCCGGACCTCCCATAAAACCAAGTGTTATGCTGGGGAAACGGTCAAATTTATCTAAAGCTTCGGAAAAAAGAATGGGGTCGGTGGTTTGAGCTTCGTAAAGCGGGTCTTTTTTAAGAAAACGATACGTATAGCGGTCGGCTTGTTCTATGTTGTCTATTTCATAATGTGCAGCGGCTAAATATTTAAAAGCCTGAGTTTTTTCACTGCCTCTGAAATGGCATTTTTTTATTTTATTTTCTAAAAGTTCTATGGTTTTTTCATACATGCCGGCATTGTAATATTCTATGGATTTTCCTAAATCTTGGCGGCAATCGTTTTGTGCCAAACCAACAGAATGATTCAACATATAAAGTATAAATAAAACTTGAAAAATTCTTTTTTGCATATCAAAAAAAATTTATTGTAAAATGGTTTGTAACCAAGAATTCTAAAAAAAATAAATTGTTAAATTGTTAAATTGTTAAATTGTTAAATTGTTAAATTGTTAAATTGTTAAATTGTTA